>CAMFNC010000101.1 GCA_945965245.1 uncultured Porphyromonas sp.
TTCTTTGGCTATTCAAAACAGTGTGTCTCAAAGCACTCCGCTCATTTCTAAATCGTTACCTATCTATCCACTGCTAAACGGTAACACTCTACTCCTCAGCAAGATAGTTCGCAAGAGAAAAATCCTGGGGCATAAATTGCGCGCGTTTTATGTATAAATCAATTTCATTTTATGCATAAAATTGGGCACCTTCCGAACCCGCATAAAACCAAGCATTCTGAAACGGCGGTACCAAACTTAATTGCTATGGCTCCCTTATATCGAACTCACGCAGGTTTACAATGAGATTTGTACCTTTGCCTCTGATTGGGAGCGGCAAGGATTACGCCTTGTCATATCCCCAACCTTATTCATTCATTTAGGATATTGCCATTGTAGGTGCCAGCGGGATGGAAGAGCTAAAGAAACAGATGATGGCTCAAGTGACTGGCAATCCGCTGCAAGTGGAGGGAGCGGCGTGGCACAGCAGAACTCCCGAAAAAACGTATATCTCTTGGAACTCAAATAAAATAAGAATCGAATGATACCTATATATTATTACAGAATATGGTCTTTATCGAAAACAAAGTACCCATCATGAGGAGTTTTGTCGATTCCTCTCTTTTTTGATGTAATTTTTTCTTATGATATTTTCTACATTTGGATTGAAGAACTAATCAAAAACATAATATGAAAAAATTATTACTAATAGCCAGAGTGCTATTGTCTTTTGCAGCTTCTGCTTCAGCAGCTTATTATGTAACCACATGCGGTGTGCGAGTTCGTGCTCGCGACATGGAGTCTTTTGAAACACCCGGACAGTTTGACGAATACTGCCAGTATTTAAATCGAAAGTATTGCGGTAAAGGATGTTCTGATGAGAAAGAAATCGAGTTATCTCCTGATGGTCCACATAATGACACTTATATTTTAAAATGAAAGAACTTAAGAAGTTTTGGATAACAGAGAAAGAAATTATCCAAGGCTTCTTCTTTATTTTTTGATAATGGAGAAATGTTCCCGATCTTTATTAGCATTAACATTTTTGCTAATATGCAATTTTTCTATTAGAGCACAACAACGGATAACCACGACCGTGCAGCCGATTTTCTTAGAGCCGGCACTTTTGGAGTGCGTGTATGATTTCAGCCGACCGGCAGATGATGACAATTCACAAACAGAAAATGGCGAATATATCCTACAAATAGGCAAACGATATGCTGTGTATATGACCTATTCTTCCTATCGCTCCGATTCCGTATTCATCCGGCAAAAGAACTATAAAATCGAGGCTATGGAAGCTCTTCGGATTATCGGGAAATACAGACGTCCCAGTTTGGGGCTTAATACTATTGTTAGAGATAATCAAGAAGGAAAGCAAATCATATCGGCTCTCTTTGTGAATAAAAACTATGGTTATACAGAGCCTTCAAAACAGGTTCAATGGCAGTTGAGAAAAGAGAGCAAGCAGATTCTGGGATATATCTGCAAGGAAGCACGGTGCTCCTACGGCGGACGCACCTGGACGGCGTGGTATGCGCCAGACATAGCAGTGACCGAGGGACCGTGGAAACTGTGCGGTCTGCCAGGTCTGGTGCTGGAAGCCGAGGATGAGAGTGGCAAATTACGCTTCCAAGCCATAACCGTGCGCAAAGGCAAGGAACAGGTTTACCGCAGAAAGACCGATGAACCGCAAATTCTGTCCCGAGCCAAATACCTGAAACTGTATCGCGATTTCCGCGAAAATCCGGACAAATACTACGGCTTTGAAATGGAAGGAGAAAGTGGCGTGGCACAGCAGAACTCCCGAAAAAACGTATATCTCTTGGAACTCAAATAAAATGTCGGCAAAGGTCGGTGGGCATAGAAGGTTTTTCTTGTGGTTCGGTTGCCTATGCTGTGCCCTATGCGTGCAAGCGCAGAGCACAGTGCGCGGTACCGTGCACGATGCAGAAACGGGGCAGCCGCTACCCAATGCCATACTCTGTCTGTATCGGATGGCAGACAGTACACGGGCAATTGCGGATTATACCATCGCGGCAGAAAATGGAACGTTTCGCCTCCAATCCAAACAAGCAGGACGCCATGTGCTGTCCTGCTCCATGCTGGGTTATGGGGCACAATCGGACACACTGATGCTCGCTGCACACGAAACGACACATCGTATATTCCGACTGAAAACCGCCGCCATCGAACTGCGCGAAGTGCAAATCAGAAGCACTCCCATACGCCGAAGCGACGATACCGTGAGCTATCGAGTACAAACCTTTGCCCGTGCCGGCGACCGCAATCTGGAAAACGTATTGCGCCGAATGCCCGGTATCACTGTGGAGGGCAACGGCACCATCAAGTATCAAGGTAAATCCATCGACCGGCTGTATATCGAAGACCTTGATTTGCTGGCCGGACGGTATGTACAAGCTACGCGCACACTAAAACCGGAGGATGTGGCATCTGTGCAGGTGTATGAAAATCATCAGCCCGTGAAAGTTTTGCGTGAACGTGAAATATCCGACCGTGCTGCTCTGAATATTCGTCTTAAGCAGAAGGCTCTGGGGCGATGGCTTTTCGACCTGCTGGGGGCTGCCGGTGCAGATGGTACTCAATTGCTGGGACAGGGCGAAGCCACAGCCATGGCATTTAATCGAAAATGGCAGATACTGAGCACAGCCAAAGCCAACAATCGAGGCGAAGATTATCGCTCGCTCAGCACTCAATCTCTATCCAAAGGAGAGCTATCTCCGTATGTAAACAGATCACTGTCCTATGGCGTGCCGTCATCGGCAGAAGCTCCGCGGGCACATGCCGAAATGGCTTCGATGAGCGGAGCATTCCGATTACGAGGCGATGACCGGCTGCGTGTATATACCGATTTTACGAGGCAGTCCATCCGGGCACATCAGCATAGCCGGCGAATCTATCTGCCCTATTCCAAAGATGAGTGGCAGGCCGTGGAAGAAGACCTGCAACAGCATCCGCAGCGCATGGCCACACAGGCAGAGGCCGCCTATGAGCACAATGCCGATGAGGAGTATCTGAATCAGCTCGTCAAAGTTTCCGGAAATTGGAATAATGAAACAGCCACCGTGACAGAGAATGGGCGCATGGTGCTGGAGCAGCTATCGAATCGGATGAGAAATCTGTATGGACAGACCAGATGGATAAGGCATGTGGGCGCACGCTTGTTTGAAGTATCGGCAAATGTGAAATACATGAACATGCCCCGATATAGGTTGGATGTGATGGCAGACGGCCACATGTATGCCGGTCAGCAGGCCGGCGACAGGCATTTGGAAGGCGTACTCGGCACGCAGTGGAACCACCGAGTGGGCGGTAGCGGATATTTGGGCATTGTGACAGAAGGAGTATTCACAAGGCAATGGCTGTGGTCCGAGGGACAATGGGCTTCTTCCGATGCCCCCATAATCAATCGATTGGATGGTTGGATAGGTCGATGGACTTTGGCTCCCACTTATACCTATACGGGCGACAGATTCTCGCTTACGCTCCGCACTCCCGTTGCATGGCGTTATATGCCGGGCAACTCCGGGCAGCAGCGCACGACACAGAGTCATCCTTACGGTGGCCTATCCGGCAGATTGTTTTGGAGGCTGAAAAGCCATAAACTGAGCCTTTCGATGGGATGGAATGCCGATGTGTCCGGGCAACTGAGCGACTATGCCCTCGAACCCATCATCCGGTCTTATCGTCGGCAATACACGCCCGGCGGACAGGAGCCTATGCGGCATCATCGCTTCTATGCAGAAGGCAATTGGGAGTATAACGATATATCCCAAGGTATATTTGCTCATACCAAGGCTTCCTACCAATCAGGGCATCGAAACTTTATCACGGCGTATCGGCTGAACGGGAACGATGAAGGAGAAGGAAAGAATTCAAATCATCGGTCGAAAACAGAACAAATCATACTGACTCATGGCATGAGCAAGTATTTCATGGAATCGAGACTTACCCTCAAGCTTCATACTCAATTTGACTTGGGGCGGATGCAAAATCTATTCAATGGTAATCTGATTAACCAGCGACAAATTGATTGGGAGGTGTGTCCGTCAGTGGATTTTTCGCCCCTAAGCCTGCTTAATCTGCGGAGTCATATCTCTTATTTCTATTCCGGTATCAATACCTCGAAAACAGAACAATCCGATATGCACTGTGCCTCCTGGGGACTGACATGCGAAGTATTCCCCATGAAGCGACTGTCTGCCTATGCCACCAGTGTGGGTGAAATGCTGTGGATGAACAAGGAGCCTCGGCGGCACAATCTGACCATAACTGCCGGCGTGCGCTATGCCCTGCCTCTGTGGGAGATTTGGTTGGAAGGGCGCAATTTGGGTGCAGACAGCCACCGCATCACGCGTTCGTGGGATGGCATCACACTTTTCGACCTCTGCCGAGACCTCCGTCCCATGGATATAACAGTGGGTATGAAGTATCGCTTCTGACACCCCATACCCACGGAGATGGGGTTATGCTTCTTTTTTACACGAGTTCGATCTAAGGCAAAATTCTCCTTTGGAGGAGATGGCACATAAAGCCCCCAAAAGGGATGTGACGGAGGTGGATTATCCTATTATTCCACCTATGGTTTAATGCTTTTTACCCATGGGTTCAATGATATTTGTACCTTTGTTTTCGATTAGGGCAGGAGGTGGTTAACACCTCGTCACATTCCCAATCTTATCATTTATTTAATATTGAACAATATGAATATTGCCATTGTGGGTGCCAGCGGTGCCGTGGGGCAGGAGTTCCTCCGGATACTGAATGAACGCGAATTACCCATCGACCAATTGTTCCTTTTCGGTTCATCGCGCAGCTGCGGACGCCAATACATTTATCGCGGTCGGGAAATCACGGTGCAGGAACTGCGGCACAACGACGACTTCAAAGATATAGACATCGCTTTTGTTTCGGCCGGCGGCAGCACTTCGCTGGAGTTTGCCGATACCATTACCAAACACGGCACCATCATGATAGATAATTCGAGTGCCTTCCGTATGGAGGAAGATGTGCCTCTGGTGGTGCCCGAAGTGAATGCCACGGATGCCCTTGACGCGCCACGCCGCATCATTGCCAATCCGAACTGCACCACCATCCAAATGGTGGTGGCACTGCAAGCTATCGAACAGCTGTCGCGCATCAGTCGCGTACACGTATCCACCTATCAGGCGGCCAGCGGTGCAGGTGCCACCGGGATGGAAGAGCTAAAAAAACAGATGATGGCTCAAGTGGCCGGCAATCCGCTGCAAGTGGAGAAATTTGCCTACCAACTACTGGAAAATCTGATACCGCAGGTAGATGTATTTACCGACAACGGCTATACCAAAGAGGAGATGAAGATGTATCACGAAACGCGCAAAATTATGCACCGACCGAACATCAACGTAAGTGCCCTCTGCGTGCGTGTGCCGGTGATGCGTGCCCACAGTGAGGCCATATGGGTGGAAACCGAACGCGCCCTGTCGGTGGACGAAGTGCGCCGGGCATTTGCCACGGCTCCGGGCATCGTGCTCCAAGACGAACCTCAAGACAAAATTTATCCGATGCCGCTGATGGTATCGGGACATGACGAGGTGTATGTGGGACGCATTCGCCAAGACTTGGCCAACCCCAAAGGCATCACATTCTGGTGCGTGGGCGACCAAATCCGCAAAGGGGCGGCCCTGAATGCGGTGCAGATAGCTGAATATATGATCAAACAAGGGTATTTCAATAAATAATATAATTACCATGGAATTTCTCAATACGGTTGCCGAGGTTCGCGAATTTGTGAGCCGCTGCAAAGGCGAACATAAATCTGTGGGCTATGTGCCCACCATGGGTGCTCTGCACGATGGGCATATCAGCTTGGTGCGCCAGGCACTGCATGCTTGCGATGTCTGCATCGTTACGGTGTTTGTCAATCCCACTCAATTCAATGACCCCAAAGACCTCGAAACCTATCCGCGCACTTTCGAAGCCGATGCCGAAAAACTGAAAACAGCCGGAGCGCATGCCGTATTCCACCCCACAGTGCAGGAAGTATATCCCACTCCGGACGAACGGGTATTCCATGTAGGAGCCGTGGCCGAAGTGATGGAGGGCGCACATCGCCCCGGACACTTCAATGGTGTGATGCAGGTGGTCAGTCGTTTCTTCGACATCATCAAGCCTGACAAGGCATTTTTCGGCGAAAAGGACTTTCAACAGATAGCCGTGATTCGTGCCATGGTGCGCGAATTGAGCCTTCCGGTGCAAATCTTGGCATGCCCCATTGTGCGTGAGGCGGACGGATTGGCTTTGAGCAGCCGCAATGTGCATCTGACTGCCGAAAACCGCAACCGTGCGCCACAAATCCACCGCGTGCTGATGGAGAGTGTGCGCATGATGGATACCAAAACACCCGAACAGGTAAAAGCATGGGTCATTGCCCAACTCGATGCCGTGCCCGAGATGCGTGTGGAGTATTACGAAATAGTGGATGGCATTACGCTGCAATCCATTCGCAAATGGTCCGATAGCCCCCATGTGGTGGGCTGCATCACCGTATATTGCGGCGATGTGCGTTTGATTGATAATATCCACTACACACGCTGAGCACTTGAGCAGCCGTTTCTTCATTTCCTGCCGGAGGGTGGCAACACTGATGACCGTGGTGACCTGGATGCTCGCCGGCTGCGGTACACCCAAGCGAGTGGTTCAGCCCACACCCCCCACACCCCAACCGATGCCCGACACTGTGGCAGCCACACCGTGGCAGCGCCCCGTGGTGCCGGGCATTCGCACAGAAATACGAGGCGTATGGCTCACCACCATATTCGGATTGGATTGGCCCAGAGCCAAAGCCGATAGCGAGAGCGGCCTGCGATACCAGCAGCAGGAGTTGCTGGGCATTTTGGACCGGCTGAAAAACGATGGCTACAATACGGTGTTTTTGCAGGTACGGTTGCGTGGCGACCTCATCTATCCCAATAATACCGAGCCTCAATCCAATATTTTCACCCGAAGCGGACGTGCACCGAACTACGACCCCATGGCTTTTGCTCTGCAAGCCTGCCACGAACGCGGTCTCCAATGCCATGCTTGGTTGGTCACATTCCCCATCGGGCAGGGTAAGCGCATGCGTGTCAAGCACCGCGATTGGTGCCTCTATCACCGAGGAGAATGGTATCTGGATCCCGGACTGCCGGAGGTGCGAAGCTATTTGGCAGATTTGGTGGCGGACTTGGTGCGTCGCTATCCCACAGTGGATGGTATTCACATGGATTATGTGCGCTATCCTGACGATGCAGACCGCTTCCCCGACCAAAAAAGCTATGAGCGGTATGGAGGCGGACAGAGTCGCATTGCATGGCGGCGCAATAATATCACCGACCTCTGGCGGCGCATCGACAAGGCTCTGACCCCCTATCCCGCCGTGCAAATCAGTGCCGCCACACTGGGTAAACTTCGTCTTTTGGAGCAAGGTGTGCGTCCGCATGGATGGACGGCTCTGGAATCCGTGCATCAGGATGTGATGCAGTGGGACAGAGAGCAATTGATAGATATGGTAGTGCCCATGATGTACTACAAAGACGACCTCTTCGAACCTTTCCTGCTGGACTGGCAGTGCAGCATGAGCCACGCAGCCGTGGTGGCCGGTCTGGCTCCATATCGTATGGCAGAGGGGGCAATGGCTGCCCGATGGAAGCCTGCCGATATTACCTGTCAGATGGATTATGCCGATAAGGTGCAGGTGCAGGGGGTATGCTTCTTTCGCGAAGAATTTGTGGGTAATCGTTATCCCATGATGCGCGACAGCATACGCCAACGCTTCTGCCGGCCATCTCTGCTGCCAGCTTTGCCCCGAGGCGAGAAATTCCGAACCACAGCTCCCACAGACCTTAAAATACAAGGCTCCCGTCTGACGTGGCAACATGAAGATGCCAAACAACCACGCCCCACCACCTATCGAGTATGGGCTACGGTGCTACGTGCCAATGGCTCCATGGAAAGTTTGCTATTGGCACAACGGCTGTCCGAAACTGCATATACGCTGCCGACTAACCTTTTACACCGGGGCGATGAGATAGAATTAGGGGTAGAAGCGGTCAATGCACTTGGAGTGGCCACAGCTTGCCTGCGGAGTGTGAAATACAAGCAACCATGAACCTCTATATCCATGTACCTTTTTGCGTCACACGGTGTGCCTACTGTGATTTTTTCAGCCAAACAAATCTAAGTCTTGCGGAGGCCTATACGGATGCCGTATGTCACGAATTGGAATTGCGCTATGAGGAGTATGCCCATGACCTGCCTTTTGCACACGTTTATCTGGGTGGAGGCACGCCATCGCAGCTTACCCCTAACCAATTGACTCGAATTTTCCAAGCTATCGGTCGATACGGTATCGCCACAGGAGCTGAGGTTACTTTGGAAATGAATCCGGATGATGTCACGGACGAGTATCTATGTGGCATTCGTCCATTACCAATCAATCGCATCAGCATGGGGGTGCAGAGCTTTTGCGATGCCGATTTGACCTTTTTGAACCGCCGCCATACGGCACAGGTGGCACGTGATGCCGTGGCTCGTTTGCACAAATGCGGTTATACCGAAATCAGCATCGACCTTATCTATGGGCTGCCCGGCCAAAGTGTAGAGGCGTGGAGTGACAATCTGACCGAAGCCCTGCGCCTTGAGGTGCCGCACCTTTCGGCATACCATCTGATTTATGAAGAGGGCACGCCACTGACCCGCCACTTGGAACGTGGAGAAATTCGGGAAGTGAATGAAGAGGTCAGCGTGCAGATGTTTGAGCGTCTTATCGACCGTATGGCGGCAGCCGGATATCAGCACTACGAAATCTCCAATTTTGCCCTGCCCGGACACGAGGCTCGGCTCAATAGCGGTTATTGGAGCGGTGTGCCGTATATCGGATTGGGGCCGGCGGCACACAGCTATCGCACACTTGTGCGAAGTTATAACCCGGCTCATCTGGGGCGTTATCTGAAAGCCATAACCGACAATAAAATCATTCAGGAAAAAGAAACCCTGACTAAAGTGGAGCAGTATAATGAATATATCATGACACGACTGCGTACCCGAAACGGAGTAAGCATCCATGAGGTGGGGCTCCTTTTTGGGTCTTCTTATCGACAGCATTTATTGACAGCCATCCAACCCTATTTAACCTCCGGACATTTGTATCATGACTCTGATGGGCAAATCCGCCTGACTCGCTCCGGTATCTTCATATCCGACGGCATCATCTCTCAGTTATTTGGATAGTATTGGCTATCGCATCTTGGTGGAGTGCTGAAAAGATTGTACATAAGTCACATAAATTTTATGCATAAATTTCAGCCTTATCCGAAAACTATACTTAAACAGTTGCGCTCTTATTTATATATATAACTCTCATTAATCCATCTTCTTACCGGTCGTTTTTGTATTGCCCACATTGCAAATCAATCGTATAAAGTGTTTATTACGGAAAAAAGTATCTAAATCTTTGGATTATCAAAAAGGGTTTTCTACCTTTGATGTCGTTATGGTGAATGCACCCCTCTGCAAGCGGTGTATTTGAAAAGGGAAGTCGGTGTAAATCCGACACTGCCCCCACAGCTGTAACCTCTGTCTATCGTCATACAGTGATAGATCCGGGCGACCTTCTTTGGTCACTGAATTAGCGGCCGCATTATTACATGCGTGTGGCTCGTGTTCGGGAAGACCGTTGCCCATCAAGAGGAAGTCAGAAGACCTGCCATGGCAAGCTACCCGCCTATTCCGGGGGAATAGGAGATGGTGGGTGAACGATTTACACACGGATTTTTCTCTTTGGGAGAGCACGCTAAGGCGTCCGCTATCGGATGCAAGGATGTGTATAACTCCCCGGATGCTTGGGGCAGATGTTCCCGAATGCGTCCAAATGGTTCGATTCTTCCCATGTCGCTACGTATACTGTGCGTAAGCGATGAAATGCGGTGTGTGTCGCTTTTTTCCCATCATTTCCGGAAAACCGGTGCCGGTTTGGTTGACTATTATTATGGTTTCATTCCAAATATATCTACAACTATGATGACGAAAGAAGAGTACATTGAGAGTTTAAGAAAACTCGACCTGAAGGTTTACTTCATGGGCAAACGCATTGACAATCCTGTGGATCATCCTATGATTCGCCCCTCGCTAAACTCCGTGGCCATGAGCTATGAGTTGGCTCAACAAGACGAGTACAAGGATCTCATGACGGCCACATCCAACCTTACCGGCAAAACCATCAACCGATTCTGCCACTTGCACCAAAGCCCCCAAGACTTGGTTAAGAAAGTAAAAATGCAGCGTCTGATGGGTCAGAAAACAGCAGCCTGCTTCCAACGCTGCGTGGGCATGGATGCTTTCAACGCTATATTCTCCACCACATACGAAATGGATCAAGCTCTGGGCACCGAATATCACAAGCGTTTCCGCGACTATATGGTATATGTGCAGGATAACGATCTGGTGGTGGACGGTGCCATGACCGACCCTAAGGGCGACCGCGGCCTCAGCCCCTCACAGCAGCCCGACCCCGATATGTATATGCACGTGGTAGAAGTGCGCGAAGATGGTATCGTGGTAAGCGGTGCCAAAGCTCACCAAACCGGTGCCGTGAACTCACACGAACATTTGATCATGCCCACTGTGGCCATGAAAGAAGAAGATGCCGACTACGCCATCTCTTTTGCTGTGCCCAGCGATGCTCCGGGTGTAATCATGATTTATGGTCGCCAAAGCTGCGATACCCGCAAGATGGAGGAAGGTGCCGATATGGACCTCGGCAATAATACTTTCGGCGGTCACGAAGCTCTGGTGGTATTTGACCGTGTATTCGTGCCCAAAGAACGTGTATTCATGTGCCGTGAATATCAATTCGCCGGTATGATGGTAGAACGTTTTGCCGGCTATCACCGTCAGTCATACGGTGGCTGCAAGGTGGGCGTGGGCGATGTGCTGATTGGTGCTGCCGCTTTGGCTGCCGATTACAACGGTGTGCCCAAGGCTTCGCACATCAAGGACAAACTCATCGAAATGATGCACCTGAATGAAACACTCTATGCCTGTGGCATTGCCTGCTCTGCCGAAGGTATTCAGACTCCATCCGGCAACTATATCATCGACTTGCTGCTGGCCAACGTCTGCAAGCAAAACATCACCCGCCTGCCCTACGAAATCGCCCGCCTGGCCGAGGATATCGCTGGAGGTCTGATGGTGACCATGCCTGCCGAACAAGACTTGCGCAATGAATTTACCGGTCCCATCGTGCGCAAATATCTGCAAGGTGCTGCCGGTACCGATACCGAAAACCGCATGCGCATCCTGCGCCTCATCGAGAATATCACACTGGGCACGGCCGCCGTGGGCTACCGCACCGAGTCTATGCATGGTGCCGGTTCACCTCAGGCACAGCGCATCATGATTTCTCGCCAAGGTAATCTGGGTGCCAAGAAGGCTATGGCTGCTGCCATTGCGCATATTGATCCGTCCAAGGATACTAAACCGATCAAATACTAATCCGAGCCACCCTTCACCATACCAAACTCCCTTTTGCCCTTGGGTAGGGCGAGGCTTTTATCAAGCTCATGATTAGAAAGAATAAAGAATAGAAGAAATGGGGCTTACGGTCGATTCAATAAAAGCCGTGTTGGCAGACACAGTGCAAGGTCGTCTGGCGCAACACGGGGGAGGAGTGGAGGTGTGTGGACTCTCTGAGCAAGGCGAAGTGCGAGTAGCATTTACGGGTCATTGCAGCACTTGCCCGGCTCAGGAAGCCACACTCAGAAATTTAGTCACCGATGCGCTGCACAAAGCGTTTCCACAAGAACCGTTACGGGTGATTGCCATCAATCGGGTCAATGACGATTTGTGGAATATGGCTAAAAACATTTTAAGAAAAAACAGCCATTAGCAATAAAAAAGAACACAGCTATTGTATTAAGAGTTATGAAAGATTACCAGAACAAAGTGACTACCGCCGATGTAGCCATTCATGCCATCAAAGATGGAGATACGGTGGTGCTTTCGCACGCTGCCGGCGCTCCGCAGCTTTGCATTGATGCCATGGGACGCCATTACAAGGACTTCAAAAACGTCAAAGTCTATCACATGCTCATTTTGGGTGGCGCACCCTATACGGCTCCAGAATGCGACGGACACTTCCGCCACATCACCAACTTTGTGGGTGCCAATACACGCGATGCCATAGCCGAAGGGCGTGCCGATTTCATCCCCATGTTTTTCCACGAAGTACCCCGCAGTTTTGCCAATGGGATACTGCCTGTGGATGTGGCCATTGTACAATTATCCGAACCCAATGCCGAGGGCTATTGCAGCTTCGGCGTATCTTCGGACTATTCCAAGCCTGCCACCCGACACGCTCGCGTGGTCATTGGCGAAATCAACAAACAAATGCCTTTCATCCAAGGCGATAACCTTATCCACGTATCCGAATTGGACTACATCGTAGAAGGCGATTATCCCCTATACGAAATCCCCCTGCCCAAAATCGGGCCGGTGGAAGAAGCCATTGGTAAAAATGTGGCTCAGCTGATTAAAGACGGCGACACGCTGCAACTCGGTATCGGTGCCATTCCCGATGCTACGCTTAAATTCCTCAAAGACAAGAAGAACCTCGGCATCCACACCGAAATGTTTTCGGATGGTGTATTGGAACTAATTCGTGCTGGCGTGGTCAATGGCAACAAAAAAGAAATTGACAAGGGATTGGCCGTGGCCACTTTCTTGATGGGTACAAAAGAGCTGTATGACTTTGCCAACAACAATGACATGGTGAAGCTCTTCCCCGTGGACTACGTCAATAACCCTTTCACCATCATGCATCTCGACCACATGGTCAGCATCAACAGTTGCATTGAAGTAGACCTATGCGGTCAGGTATGCTCCGAAATGATTGGTTACAAGCAGTTTAGCGGTACGGGTGGTCAAGTGGACTTCGTGCGCGGTGCAGCTATGGCCAAGGAAGGTATCAGCATCATGGCCATGCCCGCCACTGCCAAAAAAGGCACGGCTTCACGTATCGTGGCCGATTTGGCTCAGGGAGCCGCCATCACCACTTCGCGCAACGATGTGGATTATGTGGTAACGGAATACGGCATCGCCCGCCTCAAGGGTAAGAATTTGCGCCAACGAGCCGATGCACTCATTGCCATTGCTCACCCCGACTTCCGTGAAGAACTGACCGCCATCCGCAATCGCAGATTCGTACGTTACAGATAAATAACTAACCTGAATACACCTTAGATATTATGCAATTTTTCAAACTGAAAACCACAGTACATGCTTTCGATCATTTCGAAGAGTTTGCACGTGAGTTCAAACTGGGTGCCGAAGACTTGGTCATCACCCAGAGTTTCCTTTTCGAACCTTTCATCAAAGCCCTCAATCTGCCTTGCACTTTTATCATGCAAGATAAATATGGTGCCGGCGAGCCCTCGGACGAGATGATGAACGCTATCCTCGGCGACCTTAAGGGCACTCGTTATAATCGAGTTGTAGCTGTTGGTGGTGGCACGGTAATCGACATATCCAAATTGTTCGTGCTCAAAGACTTGAACAACGTGGTAGATGCTTTCGAACACACTATTCCTCTTGTCAAAAACAAAGAACTTATCATCCTGCCCACCACCTGCGGTACCGGTAGCGAAGTGACCAATATTTCTATTGCCGAAATCAAGAGCAAGCATACCAAAATGGGCTTGGCAGACGATGCCATCGTGGCAGACCACGCCGTGCTCATTCCGGAATTGATTGGCGGATTGCCCATGCGTTTCTTTGCAGCCTCCGCCATCGATGCCCTCATCCACGCAGTGGAAGCCTATGTATCGCCCAAGAGCAATGAATATACGCGCATTTTCAGCGAGGCTGCCATCAAAATGATTTTGGATGTATTCTGCGACATCGCCACCAATGGTCCCGACCAACGCCTCAAACGCCTCAAAGAAATGGCCATTGCCTCCAACATGGCGGGTGTAGCCTTCGGCAATGCCGGCGTGGGTGCCGTACATGCCCTTTCATATCCGCTGGGCGGCACCTATCATGTGCCCCACGGCGAGTCCAACTATCAGTTCTTCACCGAAGTCTTCAAGGCTTATCAGGCCAAGCAACCCAAGGGTTTGATTCAAGATGTAAACGGATTGCTGGCAGACGAAATGGGTTGCTCGGTAAAAGATGTGTATGACGAGCTGGACAGCCTTCTGGGACGCCTTATGGACAAAAAGCCGCTACGCGAATACGGCATGAAAGATGAAGAAGTACGCGGCTTTGCCGAAAGCGTGATGGTGACTCAGCAACGCCTACTGCAAAACAACTACGTGCCTTTTACCGTGGACGAAATCGAAGCGATCTACCGCAAACTCTATTAAAAGACTAATACTAACCACAAATAATAGAATTGTAAAAACCAATGGAAATCAGAGAAATGGTAGAGCTTGCCAGAAAAGCTCAGAAGACCTATGTGAATCATTTCAATCAAGGATTAGTGGATCAAATTGTGCGCGCTGCCACCAAGACCATCTACGACAATGCCGAAATATTGGCTCGTGAGGCTGTGGACGAAACCGATATGGGTGTGTACGAAGACAAAGTGGCCAAAAACCGCAATAAGTCTAAAGGTGTATGGTACAACCTGCGTGACAAAAAATCCATGGGAGTGCTTTCCATCGATGACCGCACCGGATTGATAGAGATTGCTAAACCTATTGGCGTGGTGGCCGGTATCACCCCGATGACCAACCCTATCGTTACGCCCATGAGTAAGATTGCTTTCGCTCTGAAAACACGAAACGCCATCATCATCGCTCCGCACCCCAAAGCCAAGAAATGCTCTGCACACGCCGTGCGTCTGATTCAGGAAGCCATTGCGCCTTTCGGTGTGCCCGAAGGCATGGTACAGGTGGTGGAAGAACCCTCTATCGAAAAAACGCAGGAACTGATGGCCACGGCCGACGTGGTGGTAGCCACCGGTGGTATGGGCATGGTCAAGTCTGCTTATTCATCCGGCAAGCCTTCATTCGGTGTGGGAGCCGGTAACGTGCAGGTAATTTTGGATCGCTATATCGACTTCGATGATGCTGCCGAAAAGATTATCACCGGTCGTTCTTTCGACAATGGTATCATTTGCTCCGGCGAACAGAGCTTCATCTATCATCAGAATGATAAAGAGGCTGCCTTCGAAGCTTTCCGCAAACATGGTGCCTATATCTGCAATGATGAAGAGGGTCAGAAAATTCGCGAAGCCATCTTCAAAGACGGAGCCATCGCTCGCGATATCGTGGGCAAGGGTGTGCAAGTAATTGCCAAGAAAGCCGGCATCAGCGTGCCCGAATCTACTCGCGTAATCGTGGTAGAAGCCAAAGGTATCGGTCATGCCGATCTCATCTGCAAGGAAAAGATGTGCCCCGTGATGGCCTCTTTTGCATATAGCAACTTCGAAGAGGCTCTGGATATTGCCAAAACGAACCTTTTCCTCGAAGGTAACGGACATACGGCCGGTATCCACTCCAATAATCAAGCCAATATCATCAAGGCCGGCACGGAAATCTCGGTATCACGTATCATTGTGAATGCTCCGTGTGCCACCACCGCCGGGGGTTCCATCCAAAACGGCTTGGCTGTGACCAATACGCTCGGTTGCGGTTCTTGGGGTAACAACTCTATCTCAGAGAACTTTACTTATAAGCACCTGCTGAACATATCCAGAATTGCTCCCATTTCGGCTCGTATTCAAGTGCCGGAAGACTGCGATATCTGGTCTCTTTAATTCATAGCTTGTTACTCATCTCCTTGGGAGTAAAATCCCGGGAGATGAGTTTTTTTAAATGCTATGTCCCACACAACACATACCAACAACCTCATTAATCTCCCATCCTATGAACTTCGCCGAAATCTGCATTATCAAGCGTGATGGCAAAAAAGAGGACTTCTCTTTCAGTAAAATCAAGAATGCCGTGGCCAAGGCTTTTGTGGCCACCGGAAGGCATGAAGACGACAAGCGCATAGCCGAAATTACCGCAGCCGTAGCCAATCGGTTCGACAAAACCACCATCTCCGTGGAGGAAATACAAGACCTCGTGGAGGCGGAACTCATGAAAGTGGAACCCGAAGTAGCCAAAAAATACATCATCTACCGCGAGTGGCGCAACCGCGAACGCGAGCGCAAAACCAAGATGAAGCAGGTAATGGACGGCATTGTGGCCATCGACAAAAACGATGTCAATCTGAGCAATGCCAATATGTCTGCCCATACCCCGGCCGGACAGATGATGACCTTTGCCAGCGAAGTAACCAAAGATTACACCTTTAAATATCTGCTCTCCAAGACCGATGGCGAAGCACATCTCTTGGGCGATATTCACATCCACGACCTTGACTATTATCCCACCAAAACCACCACTTGTATCCAATACGACCTCGGCGACCTCTACGAGCGCGGCTTCCATACCAAAAACGGCAGCATCCGACCGCCACAGAGCATACAGAGCTATGCCACTCTGGCCACAATCATCTTCCAAACCAACCAAAATGAGCAACACGGCGGACAGTCCATACCGGCTTTCGACTTCTTCATGGCTCCCGGCGTTCGGAAAACCTATATCAAGCAATTGGCAGCTGCCATTGACTTCTATCAGCAAATCCGGCATCATGACGGTTCTTCGGAAAAAGAAATCCGGCAAATTTTAGAGCATTCTTTGCCCGACATCAAACCCACGACAGCCGAACTCAAGCATCTTACGCTTTGCCTCCAAAACGCCAGTATCGTTATTGACGAAGCCACCATGCATTTACTGGCCGAACGTGCCCTCCACAATACACGTCGCGACACACATCAGGCCATGGAGGGTTTTATCCACAACCTCAATACCATGCACTCCCGCGGAGGCAATCAGGTGGTTTTCAGTTCGGTCAATTACGGTACCGATACCTCGCCCGAAGGCAGAATGGTCATCGAAGAGCTACTTCGCGTTACCGTAGAGGGGCTGGGCAATCAGGGCGAAGTGCCTGTATTTCCCATTCAGATATTCAAGGTCAAAGACGGAGTATCTTATTCCGAGCGCGATATGGAACACGCCATGGCAGACTTCGAAGCGGCTTTGGCTGGTCTGATTCCTTTCGAAGCTCCCAACTTCGACCTCCTGCTAATGGCTTGCAGCACCACGGCTAAAGCATTATTCCCGAACTTCATGTTCCTTGACACATCATTCAACAGGCACGAGTTGTGGCATGCCAATGACCCCAAACGCTACAAATATGAAGTGGCAACCATGGGATGCCGCACACGTGTTTTCGAAAATCTGAATGGCGAAAAAACCTCACTGGGGCGTGGCAACCTTTCGTTCACCACCATGAATTTGCCTCGATTGGCCATCGAAGCCAAAATCAAGGCACAGCAGCTATCCGTGGAGCGCGACAACGACAATGAAATACAGCGGCGAGCCGAAGAAATCTTCTACGATAGTGTGCGCCGTACTGCAGAAAAGATAGCCGAGCAGCTCAAACGCAGATACGAATACCAGCGCACTGCTCTGGCACGCCAATTCCCATTCATGATGGGTAACGATGTTTGGAAAGGTGGTGCAGCCGTCAATCCGTCGGAAGATGTGGGCGATGTGATCAAGAGTGGTACTTTGGGCATCGGTTTCATCGGCGGACACAATGCCATGATGGCACTCTATGGCGTGGGGCACGGCTCTTCCGATAAATCATGGAATACACTCTATCATGCCGTGGAAATCATGAATGAGGTGGTGAACCAATACAAAGAGAAATATGGTCTGAATTATTCCGTACTGGCCACTCCTGCCGAGGGACTGAGCGGACGGTTTACACGCCTCGACCGCAAACGCTATGGCATCATACCGGGTGTCAATGACAAAGAATACTATGTCAATTCTTTCCACGTGGATGTGCGCGAGGAAATCGGCATAGTCGAAAAAATCAAAAGAGAAGCTCCTTTCCATGCCATCACACGTGGCGGACATATCACCTACGTGGAGTTGGACGGAGAGGCTAAAAAGAACGTGCGTGCCATCGCAAAAATCGTGCGGGTGATGCATGACGAAGGGATTGGTTATGGCTCCATCAATCATCCCATCGACTCCTGCAACCACTGTGGCTATAAGGGCGTGATATACAATCGCTGCCCCATCTGCAACAGCGAAAATATCCGCCGTATGCGACGCATCACGGGCTACCTTACGGGCGATTTGAGTTCATGGAACTCAGCAAAAAAAGCAGAAGAACGCGATCGCGTCAAGCACCACTAACGATTCACACGGTGCTCCAAGAAAATGTAATGAGTAGGTAAAAAACTTGTGAACTACTTATTTACTTATCCTGAGACCATAGTGGATGGTGATGGCATACGCTTCGCCATCTACTTATCAGGATGCAGGCATGCCTGCCCCGGGTGTCACAATCGGGAGAGTTGGGACCCTCGGGGAGGCTGTTTGCTTAGCGAAGAAGTCTTGGAGGGCTTTATCCGACAAATCAATGCCAATCCGCTGCTGGACGGTATCACCGTGAGTGGCGGCGACCCTTTTTACCATCCATCCGAACTTTTGCACCTGCTGCGTACCCTCAAGGCACGTACGGGCATGAATATATGGTGTTATACCGGCTATACTTACGAAACCTTGCGGGCTGATGCCGTGTTGGCAGCACCACTTGCATATATTGATGTGCTTATTGATGGTCGTTTCGACTCTTCCTTGGCAGACCCCACGCTCAACTATCGTGGCAGCAGCAATCAGCGCATCCTCCACCTTCATCGAGGCATCGCCTTAAATATCTGATTTTCAATTATTTAAAAACACTCGCAATTTACCTGAAAAATTCATGTACAAATTGATTTTATTTTATATATAAAACGAGCGCAATTTATGCATAAATTGAATTTGATTTATGCATAAAATTTCAGCCCTATCCGAAACATACAAAATACGACCTTGGCAAAGTGTTTTTCGTTCCATAACTTTGCAATCATTGGTAATCAATGAAAAACAGAACGATTATTATAACCAAGGAAAGAAGAAATAAATCCTACTATATTGGACATTGTGCTGCCGATGTACACTTCTTTCAGGTGTTTGCACTTACTTATTGAGCTTTTTTAAGATATTTTAGAGCGGGGGCTGTGGCATGATGGGTGCAGTCCCTTTTTTGCATATCTTTGGATAAACAATTGATTTGTAACCTGCTTACCGAACCCGTTTATGAACCATCTGAACCAACAACGGATAGATCCCAAACGCTTCGAAGGAGTTATCGAAAGTAAGAACATAAGACTTTTTACTCTGCAAAATGCCCACGGTGCCACGGCGCAAATCATGAACCACGGAGGCAAATTGGTATCGCTCTATGTGCCCGATGCCCAAGGGATGCTGCGGGATGTGGTTATCGGACACGATAGCTTGGAGGAATATCTGAACTCCGAGGAGACGTACTTCGGTGCCATCTGCGGCAGGTATGCCAATCGAATAGCCGAAGGACGCTTTGCTTTGGATGGGAAATCTTATACGCTGCCCGTGAATAACGGTTCTAACTGTCTGCATGGCGGACTTCGCGGTTTTAATGCCGTGGCTTGGGATGCCGAACAACTCTCCGAGCGGAGCCTGCGGCTACACTATCTCTCGCCGGATGGTGAAGAGGGATTCCCCGGTAATTTGGATATATGTGTAACCTATACGCTGACGGATGACCATGAACTGGCCATCGAATACGAAGCCGTGACGGATAAGCCCACCGTGCTCAATCTGACCCATCATGCTTATTTCAATCTGTCGGGCAATGGCGATACCTCCATTTTGGATCACATACTCCAAATTCATGCTGCCGAATATCTACCCACCGACGATACCGCCATTCCGCTTGGCAAACCCGAACCTGTGGCGGGTACGCCCATGGACTTTACCGAGCCTACAGCCATCGGTCTGCGCATCAATGAACCCACCGACCAGCTGCGTTGGGCGCGAGGATATGACCATACCTATATCTTGAATAAGCCGTTGGGACAATTGGGGCCGGCGGCACAGGTAACTTCACCCCAAAGCGGCATCGTGATGACGGTCTATACCGACCAACCCGGAGTGCAACTCTATACGGGCAACTGGATGAGCGGCAATATGCACGGCAAACACGATGCCCGCTACCCTGCCCGCGCTGCTTTCTGTTTGGAAACACAGCACTATCCCGATAGTCCCAATCATCCGGAGTATCCCTCCACACGCCTCAACCCGGGAGAAACATTCGGCAGCACCACGGTATATGCCTTTTCCACTGCTAATCAATCAATCCCAAAATAACTATGACACAAACCAAAAATGCAGGCGGCACAACCAATTACCTGATGCCGTTTATCCTGATGGTGGTGCTGATGTCGCTCATCGGTCTCATCACCAATCTGAACCAACAATTCCAAGCACCGATGAAGGCTGCCTACCTGATTATGGGAGGCGACAAGACCAATACACTCACGGTGCTGCTCAACTTCTCTTTTTTCCTGGCTTATCTGGTCATGGGGCCATCCACCTCACGCTATGTGGAGCGCAATGGCTACAAGCGTTCGCTCATCTTCGGGCTCTGCATCCTTATAGCAGCTTTCGGGCTGTATGAGCTTTCGGCTTATATCTTCGACACGGTGGATTTGCCCAAATTCCAAGCCTCCATTCAAGAAGCCAAATCCATCATAGCCCTTCAGGCCGACAGTATTGACTCGATGAAAGCATTGGCTGCCGAAACAGGCAATTTCGAATTGATTTTGACCAAAACGGGAGAGTTTGCATCGCTCAAGTATCTGCATAACATCGTACTGCCCATCGCTTATTACATTTTCCTCTTTGCAGCATTTGTGGCCGGTACCGCACTAACCTATTTGCAGGCCGTGGTCAATCCTTACATTGTGGCTTGCGATGTGAGGGGCACTTCCGGTGTGCAGCGCCAGAGCATTTCCGGTGCAGGTAATAGCACCATGACCACGGTGGGTCCGCTATTGGTGGCTTATCTGATATTCCGTGGCAAAAGCGGTCTGGACATCGACATCACATCGCTCTATGTACCCATTCTATTGCTCATCGTCTTGGTGGCTGTGATCATCTTCGTGCTCAAAGCCATTAACCTGCCAGCCATTGCTGCCACAGAAAAAAAAGAGGGCGAGGTGCTGGAAAAGAGTATCTGGAGCTTCTCACATTTGGTATTGGGTGTGTTTGCCATCTTTGCCTATGTGGGTGTGGAAGTGGCTGTGGGTGCCAATATCAACCTCTTTGCCGAAGACCAAGGCTACAGCCTCAAGGTGGCGGCTCAGATGGCTTCGTATTATTGGCTCGGTCTCTTGGTGGGTCGCCTTGTCAGTAGCGTGCTCAGCAAGGTGAGTGCCAATGCCCAGCTGGTGGTGGCATCCATCGGTGCCGGCATATTGGTTACACTGGGTATGGTAACCAATAATCCCTGGATTCTGGTAGGAGCAGGACTTTTCCACTCCATCATGTGGCCTGCCATTTTCTCCCTCGCCATCGACAAATTGGGTAAATACACCTCCAAGGGTACCGGTTTGCTGATGATGGGCGTGGTGGGTGGCGCCATATTGCCACTGTTGCAAGGTATTGCCGCCGATGTGATGGGCTGGCAGTGGACTTGGATTATCGTGGTGGTAGGCGAAGCTTATCTGCTCTACTATGCGTTATTCGGCTATAAAGTGAAACAACTCCCATAGGCCCATTTTTATGGATATTACAGCTGTTCAAGCGGCTTTTTCCCGACGATTTGAGGGCACGCCGTTTCTCTACACATCGCCCGGACGTATCAATCTGATTGGCGAGCATACCGACTATAACGGCGGTTTCGTATTTCCCGGAGCCATAGACAAGGCCATGGTGGCTGCCATCCGGCTGAACGACAAAAACTTGGTACGTGCTTATGCACTTGATTTGAATCGTTATGCCGAGTTTGGTCTGACTGAGGAAGAGGCTCCTGCCGAATCGTGGGCGCGTTATATCTTCGGCGTATGCCGGGAGATGGATAAGCACGGCTATCGGACGCAAGGCTTCGATACGGTCTTTGCCGGCGATGTGCCTCCAGGTGCCGGTATGAGCTCTTCGGCAGCTTTGGAAAGCACATTTGCCTTTGCTCTGAACGACCTTTTGCAACAGCAGATACCGCCATTTGAGTTGGCTCAAATCGGTCAGGCCACCGAACACAACTACTGCGGCGTGAAGTGCGGTATAATGGATCAGTTTGCCAGCATCTTCGGAAAGGCAGGTAAATTAATGTGTCTTGATTGCAGGGATATGAGTTATCGGTACTACCCTTTCAATCCCAAAGGCTATCGACTGGTACTATTGGATACCTGTGTCAAGCACGAATTGGCAAGCAGCGCATACAACCAACGGCGCGAGAGCTGCGAGCGTGTGGTGGCGGCAATGGCGGCACACAACCCCGAAGTCAAACTGCTGCGCGATGCCGATATGGAGCTTCTCCATCAGGTGAAACACGAAGTGAGTGCAGAAGACTATATGCGTGCCGAGTATGTGATAGCCGAAACAAACCGTGTACTGGACGTGGCTGATGCACTCAATGTCGGTGATTACGAAACTGTGGGTGCCAAGATATATGAAACCCATGATGGCATGAGCCGACTCTATGAAGTGAGCTGCCCCGAATTGGACTTCCTAAATCACGTGGCGCGACAATGTGGAGTGACCGGCAGTCGGGTGATGGGTGGTGGCTTTGGCGGCTGCACCATCAATCTGGTCAAAGAGGGTCTGTATGAAGGTTTCATCCGTGAGGCCAAACGCCGCTTTGCTGAGCATTTCGGTCACGAACCCAAAGTTTATGATGTGGTTATCTCCGATGGCGCACATCGCATCGACCCAGCGTAGCACATCATAGCTGCACCATATCCCATTCATATCGGGGGTCGGACTTTTCAGTCGTTTCCGACTCCCGATATGTTTTTATGAATAAACTTTACTTACAAATAGCCATGTGCCGTAATTATACCTTCCAAATAGACTTGGAAGATTACAGAGTGAAGAAGATGTACCTTTCGGAAGACGATGTATCTTCTTTTGCCCAAAAAGGTAAGTTGAGCTATGTATCCTCCGTTGCTTTCCATCCGGAAAGTCGGTTGATTGTGGTGGGTGCACTCTACGGCACACTCTACTTCTTCCGTTATTGATAACATGGGGTTAGACTTTGGCGGCTTTGTCGCGTGCATCCAGTCCCAAAAAGACAAACAGCAGCAGTGAAAATCCCCAAAGGGATGACCCTCCATAACTGAAAAACGGTAGTGGTATGCCGATTACGGGTACTAAACCGATGACCATGCCCACATTGACAAAGAGGTGGAATAGCAAAATACCCGCCACGGAATATCCGAAGACGCGCGAAAAGACTTTCTCCTGCCGTTCTGCCAAGATGCAAAGGCGCAAAATCAGCGTGGCATAGCCCGTAAGCAGGAGAATGCATCCTACGAAGCCCTGCTCCTCGCCCACGGTGCAGAAGATGAAATCGGTGGCTTGTTCGGGCACATAGTTCAGTTTGGTCTGTGTGCCCTGCAGGAACCCTTTTCCTGTCAGTCCGCCCGAACCGATAGCGATTTTGCTCTGATCCACATTATAACCATTACCTCGATAGTCTTCCTCGATGTTCAACGCCACTTTGATGCGAGTTTGTTGGTGTGGCTCCAAAATCTCGCCGAAGATATAGTTCACCGAAAAGAAATATATGGCACTGCCCACGATGAAGAGCGAGAGCATGAAGAAAGGCATATAGTAATGACGCAGTGCCAGCAAGAGTAGCAGAATAAACAGTAGCACATTCATGCCCAACAGCACAAAGCTGATATCCCATCCCCAAAGCAGACAAAGCATTACGCCCACAATGAGTATGCCGGCTGAACTAAGCCCCACAATCTGCCAGAAGTGACGCGGCAGTCGTCGGGCATACAGTCGGATACCTGCCATGGTAAAAGTCAGGATGAGCAGCCCTATCATAAAATAATCTGCACGTGTATGTTGCCACCAGATTTTATCTTCTAAAACAAGCGCAACCACAAAAAAGACCACGGCGGCAAAAGCCAGCGATAGCAGACTGCCAGTCATCCCCTCGCGATAGAGTACCAGAAAAAAGGCGGCAAAGACCAGAGCCGACCCCGTTTCGCTCTGCAAGAGAATGAGCAGCATGGGGGTCATGACGATGCCGAAAACCAACAGATAAGAACGAAGAGAGCGGATGTGGAATTCATACTTGCCCAATAGCCACGCCAGCATCATGGCAGTGGAGAGTTTTGCAAATTCCGCAGGTTGCAAGCGCAGCGGTCCGATTACCAACCAACTGTGCGACCCTTTGATATTGGGTGCCACGAATATGGTAACTGCCAGCAGAAGCAACATGAAAATATAGAAATATGGAGCCACATTTTCCAGAAATTCCGTATCAATGAGCAAGGCGGCATAGCCCAGCAACAGAGCCAATCCTATCCAAATCAGCTGCATGGTGGGGCGGCTGCCGAACTGAAAGAGGGCATGAAGGTCGAAATCGTATGAGGCACCGCAGATGGTTACCCATCCAGCCATGACCAATAGCAGATAAAGTATGGCGGTGAACCAGTCGATATGACGCAGAGGAGTACTGTTTTTGGCAGATGAAATCATGACAAGAAGTAAGTTCCGAGGCGTGAAGTTTATAAATAAAGAATTCGGGTTGTGCTCATACGTTGCGCTATGGCTTCGCCGGCAGCAGACAATTGCCCGTGGCGCAGATAGTACTCCATGACCACCCGCCCGATGGGCACACCATACACAGCACCGAAACCTCCGTTTTCCACATATACCGCTACGGCTATCTTGGGGTTATTCCGTGGGGCAAATCCCATAAAAGCTGAATGGTCTTTGCCGTGAGGGTTTTCGGCTGTACCGGTCTTGCCACATACTTCTATTTCGCCCGGAGCAAAGTTGGCGCCGTGGCAGGTACCACCCGTTACGGCACGCGCCATGCCTTCGGCTATGGTTTCCCAGTATCGGGTATCGATGGACGTGCGTTGGCGATGCGTATAGGCCGAATCCAACCGGCCGTTTTCGATGCTGCGCACCACGTGCGGACGCACATACCAGCCTCGGTTGGCCACCACCGAAGCCAAATTGGCTATCTGAAGCGGTGTGGCCAAGATTTCGCCCTGCCCGATGGATATGGAAATGATGGTACTGCTATTCCACCTCCCCTTATATACCTTGTCGTAAACTTTACTATTGGGGATGTAACCACGCTTTTCACCATACAAATCCACACCCAAGGGATAACCGAAGCCAATGCTCACTATTCTGTTTTTCCAGTGTTCAAACGCTTCCTGTACGGAGGGATAGATCTTGCGATCGTCCAGCAGGGCACGTAGCCCCCAGCAGAAATACGCATTGCATGAGGTGGCAATGGCAGCCGGCAGATTGAGAGGCGAGGCGTGTCCATGACATCGGGGACGACTGTGCAAAACGGGATAGCCGTGATAACACGAAAAAACCGTGCCAGGCTGAATGACCCCCTCTGCCAAAAAGACCGCACCCTGAGCCGCCTTGAATGTGGAACCGGGCGGATAGGTGCCCATGATGGCACGTGCATAGAGCGGTTTGTCTGGGGCTTCCTCCAGCATGCGATAGTTATCGCCTCGTTCTTTGGAGGTCAGCAGTACAGGGTCGTATGAGGGTGCACTCACCATGGCAAGGATTTCGCCCGTAGCAGGTTCTATGGCCACCACAGCCCCACGTTTGCCCTGCATCATCCGCTCGGCCAATGCTTGCAGACCGGCATCGATACTCAGGGTCAGATTGTGCCCGTTTACGGGAGCTTTGTCGTCCCTTCCACCATTCGAGTGCCCTTTAATACGGCCACGCGAATCTCGGAGCAGCACTTCATAACCTTTTTCGCCCCGGAGCTGTGCCTCGTAGCTGCGCTCCACACCGATTTTGCCAATGTAATCACCCAAGGCCAAAGCACTGTCCACACTCAAGTCGTGGGCATTGGCTTCTGCCACATAGCCCAATACATGAGCTGCATGATGGTATTTGTATTGGCGGTTGGAGCGTCCTTGGATGGAGAAACCGGGATATTTGAAAAGTTGTTCTTGAAATCGTCCTGCTTCGTCTTCTTGCAGTTGAGAAATGAGCACTTGTGGCACATGAGGCGAATAACCGGGATTGAGCAGGCGGTCGCGCACCTCGGTAAGTCGGCGATGCAGCACGACAGTATCTATGCCAATGAGCCGGCACAATGCCACGGTATCGAAACTTCCCGTTTCGCCCGTGGTGATCATAAGATCGTAGGTGGGGCTGTTATAGACCAGCAATTCGCCATTGCGGTCGTAGATTACGCCACGGGCGGGATAGATGGGCTTATAGTAATAAGCATTGCGGTCTGCACGGCGTTTGTAGTTACCTGATAGAATTTGAAGGTCGAATAGCCGGATGGCGAAAACCGCCACCACTATCAACGGGAGGATTAAGAATAAGTATCGACGAGAGGAATATCTATCGGGATGCATGGCACAGACTATTCTTGGGAGCAAGCATCACCCACCAGCATAAACAAGATGACGGAAATGACATACGAAACTGCCAGACATGCACCCAAACGCAAAATCAGATACAGTGGATCGAATAGGATAAGCGCATCCAGAAGCAGCATCAGTAGATGATGGCAAAAGAGATACCACAGCAGGAGCAGATGAAATTTACCCCACCCCAAATTACCCTTAATGGGTGGCAAGTCCACATGGGTATGGTCGTTGGTGAAAGGTTTGATTAAGGAGTTGCGTGCAAAAGCCAATGCCGTGAGTGTGGAAGCGTGCAAACCTGGAGTCCCTTCCAGCATATCGATGATAAAACCGATGATAAAACCGCACAAGGTAAGTGCCACGGGCGATGTGCCCACCGGCAACAGCAAAAGCACAACCGGATAAACAAACGGAGTGGCATAACGAAAGAGGTAAAGCGGACTGAACATCCATACCTGCAAGGCTATTAACAGCAGTGCAGCCAATGCGAACTTAATTCGGATTTTCAGCATGGTCTGTAAACTCCTGTTCCAATTGGCGTGCCTCGCGATGCTCTTGATTAAGTATCACATACACATAGTTTAATCGATCGAAATCTGTAACGGGACGCACGGCATAGCTACTAAAGCGTTGCGGACGTTTATCGGAATTGCGGTTGCCTTGGATTTGCACCACACCCACCACCAAATTTTCGGGGAAAATATAAGAGTATCCACTCGTTACGATGGTATCGCCGTGATGAATGGGAGCATGTAGAGGCAAATCGGTGAGTGTGAGCAGATTTGTACGCTTTTCGGTACGTACCAGAGTCCCGGTATAGCCTGTACCGGCAAGGCTGCAACTCAGCTTCAGCTCCGGATTGGTCAGCGGAATGACCACCGAATAATGTGCGGAAGCACGCGCCAAAATACCCACCACTCCTTTATCGCTCATGACCGGCATATCGGCAGCCAAGCCATCGACAGAACCTTTGTCTATGACGTAATACATCTGCGCAACAGACCGATTGGCACTCACCACACGAGCCGTCTTAAACCGGTATTGAGGCTTGTGCGTGAGCAAACTGTCTGCCCAATGACGCTGCATATTCCTGCGCATCGCACTGTCTGTCGGCAGCAAAGAGCTGTCCATGGCATGGAGGAGGGTGCTGTCCGATATGCGCACTCCGGGCTCCACTCCATAGGCTTGATGGTCATTGATATATCGTTTGAGGGTAAGGTACGAACGTTCCAATCGGGCATTCTCTTCCAGCAGTTCCCGATTGGTTTCGCGCAGATGCAGATAGCTCTGTGCTTCCGTCATGGCAGCGGATATATTTCCCACTACATAATTGCCTGAAAAGAGTGCCACGCTACGGTGAACCATGCTGCCGCTGAAGAGCAAAAAAAGAGCTACCAACTCCAAAAGAATGAAGAGGAACCAATGCTTATGATGGCGTATGAAATCAATCAGCTTGTGCACAGAGCAACAGTGGGATGGATAATGGATTATTTGATAATGTACGTCTGATGTGTGAGAAAGCCGTATGCCTGCTCACACACCAAACGTTATAGACCTCTTATCGTATGAGGAAGTTAAAGGTATCGATATGCTTGAGGGCAATGCCCGTACCTTTGGCCACGGCGTGCAAGGGGTCTTCCGGCACGTGGAAAGAGATACCGAAACGCTCCGAAAGCCGTTTGTCCAAACCGCGCAGCATAGCTCCACCGCCCGTAAGTGTGACACCGTTTTTCACTATATCACTATACAGAGCCGGCGGAGTTTCTTCCAATGTGCGCAGGATGGCATCTTCGATTTTCTGGATGGATTTTTCCAAACATCCGGCTATCTCACGGTGATTGACCATGATTTTGCGGGGCAGCGTGTCCATTTGGTCGGCACCCCATACCATAAACGGCTCGGGAGTTTCGTCCAACTCCACCAGCACAGAACCCACATTGATTTTGATTTGCTCGGCAGTACGTTCGCCCACACGGATATTGTGTGCTTCACGCATATATGCCATGATGTCTGCCGTCAGCTCATCGCCGGCTATGCGGATGGATTGGTCACGCACGATACCACCCAAAGAGATTACAGCTATCTCGGTGGTGCCACCGCCTATATCCACAATCATATTACCCTCCGGAGCCAGCACGTCTATGCCCACGCCAATGGCGGCAGCCATCGGTTCGTATATCATATACACGTCTCTACCTCCGGCTCGCTCGCTGCTGTCGCGCACGGCACGAATTTCCACTTCGGTGCTGCCCGATGGAATACATACCACCATGCGCAGCGAAGATCCGCCGAACCAACCTCGTTTTTTATTGGTCATCTTAATCATGCCGCGAATCATCTTCTCGGCACCGTTGAAATCCGCAATGACACCATCACGCAGCGGACGGATGGTGCGGATATTGGCATTGCCCTTTTCGTACATCTCGTGAGCTTTGGAGCCCACGGCAATCACATCGCCGGAGCGCACGTCAAAGGCCACTACCGAAGGCTCGTCCAACACAATCTTACCATCCATGATGATGATTGAGTTGGCGGTACCCAGGTCCATTGCCATTTCTTGTCTGAAAGAAAAAAATCCCATCTTGTTTTACAGTCTTCCTATCAGGGTTAATGGCTGCCGATTGGGTGTAAATCCCAGTGGGCAGCGCGGTTTTTACTAATGTTTGAAGTGGCGGTTGCCGGTTATTACCATGGCAATGCCTCTTTTTTCGCATGCCGCAATGCTGTCGGCATCGTTCTTACTGCCTCCGGGCTGAATAATGGCAGTAATACCCGCCTCGGCAGCCGTGAGCACACAATCGTCAAAGGGGAAGAAAGCATCGCTGGCCATCACTGCTCCATGAAGGTCGAATCCGAAGCTGCGAGCCTTTTCGATGGCTTGCTTAAGCGCGTCGATGCGTGAGGTTTGTCCCACACCGGAGGCTATCAATTGGCTGTCTTTGGCCAAAGTGATAGCATTGCTCTTACTGTGCTTTACCAATTTGTTGGCAAAAACCAAATCCACCGCTTCGTCCGGAGTAACCTTTTGCGTGGTTACCGTATCGAAATCGGCAGGCAATTCTGTTTTGAAGTCACACTCCTGAGCCAACACACCGCCCAGCATGGAGCGATACTGCCATGCCTCGCGGAGTGGTTGTTTCTGCACCAGAATGATGCGATTTTTCTTGGAGGTGAGGATTTGCAGCGCATCGTTGTCGTAATCGGGAGCCACGATGACTTCGAAAAACAGCTTGCCCATCTCGGCTGCGGTAACGGCATCAATGGCTGTGTTCGACACAAAAACGCCCCCGAAAGCCGATATCGGATCCCCGGCCAAAGCGGCTTGCCACGCTTCGAGCAATGTGCCACGCGAGGCACATCCGCAGGCATTACCATGCTTTAAGATGGCCATGGTGGGAGCCGAAGTAAAGTCACTGATGAGTTTCACACCGGCGTCTATGTCTTGCAAATTGTTATACGAAATTTCCTTGCCGTGCAGCTGATCGAAATATCGCTCCAGATCGCCGAAAAAGAGTCCGCGCTGATGCGGATTTTCCCCATAACGGAGCACTTTGGGCGTATCGTATGCCATACGCAAAGCCGTTTGCTCGCCATCATCGAAATAATCGAAGATAGCGCTGTCATATGCCGAGCTGCAAGCAAAAGCCCGTCGGGCGTATGCTTTGCGCTCTGCCAGCGAAGTCACACCGCCACGCTCACGAATCAGTTCCGTAAGAGCCGGATATTGTCGGCGGCTGCTCACGATAAGCACATCTCGGAAATTCTTGGCCGCGGCACGTATCAGCGAAATGCCGCCGATATCAATTTTTTCGATAATCTCTTCCGGCGTGCCTCCACCGGCCACAGTTTCCTCAAAAGGATAAAGATCCACGATGACCAAATCTATGGCAGGAATGCCGTGCTGCTTCATCTGTTCGCAGTCTTCGGGTAACTCTCTGCGCCCCAGGATACCACCAAAAACAGCAGGGTGCAAGGTCTTTACGCGACCACCCAGCATTTCTGGATAGTGAGTCAATTCTTCCACAGCGGTGCATTCATAGCCCAACTCGCGAATGAATTTTCGCGTGCCGCCTGTGGAAATAAAAGAGATGCCTGCCGCATGAAGTGCGCTCAGAAGTTCATCCAATCCATCCTTATAGAAGACGGAAATCAGAGCCGTACGGATTTGTTTTTCCATTGTGCCAAAAATTCGTTTAATGACAAAGTGTATAATATATACAAAGTTATCATAAAAAAGTATGAAAAACAGCACGTTGAGCCATATTGACGCCAGATAATTCCGAATTTAGAAGTATATGGCTATAAAATTCGCTTTTTTTAACAAGAAAGCCGTTAAGCAAAACCGTTTAAAAACATCTCCGCCAGTGACGCGAATGATGGCACAGAGTCGTGTTTTT
>CAMFNC010000102.1 GCA_945965245.1 uncultured Porphyromonas sp.
CATCCACTTGTTCAAATCTTTATACCGCTCTATTTTTTTAAATCTCAGCGGTTCGACGATGGACTTCATCACGCTTCCAAGTCTATCAAATCAAGCAGCTCTTTGAGATCTTTTTCATGTAGCTCTGCATATAGTTTCGAAGTCAGCCCGGGTTGTATAGCCGGACATGATAGCATAGAACATGATTAGCAGTATGCAGTCGATGGGATATGTCAAATGATTTCCATTACGAGGGTTCAGAACGGTTGAAAGGATAGAGAAAATATTATCCATTATCTGATATGCACATAATTGATCGATAATCAGATATAAAGATGCTAAAAACCTGCGAGATAACGAAGGGGGATTATGGCTAATTGTCTGAGTATTAATGATATATCATATACTCATGCTCGGATGCGGACAATCACATTTCAAATGCGTAAGCCATGAGAACAAAATGGAGTTTGGATTGAACTCACATTTATTTACATATATTTGTTTTTGTTTGAGGGTTCTATTATCCCGTTCGTTGGTAAATTTTTAATATATGAAAAAAACAAAATTGCTTTTCGCCTTGTGTGCCTGCCTCTTGGTCATGGTGGCATGCCACCAACAGACCGATTCGACCGCCGCATCCGATGTTGCATCCACAACTGCCACAGATAGCCAAGAAAACTCAGCACTTGTGGCAGCCAAAATCGAATTTTTCAAAACCTTTTTTGCCCGCCATGCAGTCGGTGATTGGCTTTTGGAGAACGGAGGGTATGACCCGGAGGTTCTGAAATGCTTTACGCCCAAAATGCTGCAACTCCTGCAAGATGCGTATGATTATGACAAAGAACCGGGAGATATTCGTTATGCCGTTTGGTTTTTCCATGCCGGAGGAAATGATGTAATTGATTTAGACAATCAGATAAAAACGATGCGTGTGGATTGGTTAAGTGGTGATTGGTTTCTGATTACTCTGACGGATACCGATGTACCTATTTCCTATGCACTGAAAATCATCCGCACGGAAAATGGCGATTTTCAGATAGATGACGCCAAAAGATATACTTGGTAAGTGATGAATATGGACAAGCAGGGGCATATCTTGATTGTGGATGATAACGAAGATATCCTCTTTGCTCTCAATCTGTTATTAAAACCTCATTTTGAGAAAATCCGAGTCACGTCGGATCCCCTGCGCATCGAGCATTTCATAACTGCTTATGCTCCGGATGAAATACTCCTGGACATGAATTTCGAGGGCACATCCGCCAACGACGGAAGCGAAGGTTTTTATTGGCTGCAACGCATCAAGGCACTTGACCCCGAAGCCGTTGTCATCTTCATAACCGCATATGCCGATATGGAAAAAGCTGTACTGGCCATCAAAGCCGGTGCTGCCGATTTCATACCCAAACCGTGGGAAAAAGAAAAGCTATTGACCACTCTGACACAAGCTGTACGTTTGCGTCAGAGCCAACGTGAGGTGAGCCGTTTGCAGCAGCGAGTGGCGGATTTGGAGGGTGGTATGCCCACCATCGTTGGCGAATGCGAGTCCATGAAGAGCCTCCTGCGCACAGTGGATGCCATCAGCCCCACCGATGCCAATGTGCTGATTTTGGGCGAAAACGGTACTGGAAAGGATTTGATAGCCGAACGTATTCATGCCGCTTCTGTCCGAAGTCAAAAACCATTTGTGCGCATAGACATGGGCAGTATCCCCGAAATGCTGTTCGAAAGCGAACTCTTCGGTCACGAAAAGGGTGCTTTTACTGATGCCAAGAAACAAAAAATCGGACGTTGGGAAGCTGCTTCGGGGGGTACACTCTTTTTAGACGAAATCGGCAATCTGTCACTGTCGATGCAGGCCAAGGTGCTCACAGCCATCGAAAAACACACCATTACTCGTGTGGGTGGCTCCAGGCCCTTAGAAATGGATGTACGTCTGGTCTGTGCCACCAATGCCAATCTATCCGAGCTTGTGCGCCAAGGATTATTTCGCCAAGACTTGCTCTATCGTATCAATACCATAGAATTACAACTACCGCCTCTGCGTGAGCGAGGCGAAGATGTACTCCTTTTGGCAGATTGTTTTTTACGGCAATATGCCCAAAAGTACGGCAAGCGAATGCCCATGCTTTCAGATGCAGCCAAACGCAAGCTGATGGCGCATGACTGGCCGGGCAATGTACGCGAGCTTCGGCATACCATCGAGAGGGCACTTATCTTAAATTCGTCCAATACCATAACTCTGGCCAATTGGACACCCAAATCATCCATGTCATCGGTTACCGATGATACGCTCAATTTGGAAACCTTGGAGAGGCAGGCCATTGAGCAGGCTTTGGCACAGGCGCGAGGCAATATCAGTCGGGCGGCACAGTTGTTGGGTATCACTCGCTTTGCACTGTACAGAAAAATGGGGAAGTTGAATTTATGAGTGGCCGGTACTTCTTCTGGTTTTTTGTGTTGAAAATGGCGGTGGTAACTCTTTTGACTGTCGGCAGTGTACTTCTTTGCTTCAATCGCTATTACCTGACGGCATTGCTTTGTCTTTTTTTGATAGTCAATATCTCTATCTCAATCTATTCGGAGCGCAAGCGAACCATCGGCAGATTGTCCGTGATGGTGCGTAGTCTCAATGAATCCGATTATGCCAATCATCCCGCCATGTCCGACCATCCGTATGACGATTCCGAGCAACAATTGATGCAAGAAATCAACACCGCATGGGCCACATTGAGACATCAGGCACGCGAAGCCGTGCGGCAAGAAACGGAAACCGAGGCATGGGCCAAACTGATACGAGTGCTTACACATGAGATGATGAACAGCCTGTCTCCCATAATCTCATTATCGGAAACCATGAGCGAGTCGGGCAAGACGCCCGTATCAGCAGAAGAATACGAAAACATGCGACGCGCCATGGAGGTAGTTCACCGACGCAGCAGCGGATTGCTCACTTTTATTCATAGTTATAGAAAACTGACCTGCCTGCCGGAGCCAATGATTACAAATTGCAAGTTGCAGCCGTTATTGGAGCATCTGCATCATCTATTTTTGGGCAACGGATATTCATTCGAGTATCGGGTATATCCGTCAGATTTAATTGCCCGATGCGATGCTGAAATGCTGGAGCAAATTTTAATTAATCTTATCAAAAATGCTCATGATGCTTTGCGGGGTCGTTCCGATGGTAAAATCGAAGTCAAGGCTCGTGCCACCGATTCTGCCGTGAGCATTGTGGTGTGGGATAATGGTGTGGGTATCC
>CAMFNC010000103.1 GCA_945965245.1 uncultured Porphyromonas sp.
TATGGCTTCGGGTAGCGTGCTCTGCCGGATGCAGAAAATGCGACTGCCGGAAGGGACGTCCGTTCGTTTCCCCTTGATTTTGCCCCAAGACGACTCCGATATTCAGGTGTTGGGTTCTATCAATGCCGAGCAATTGTATCATGATGTGGAGAGCGGGGTAGAGGCTTCAATCTTAAGTACTACCGGTCGTGGATATTTTGCTTTGGCGATATTGGCTTCTGGCCACGAACCCTCTAATCATGCCTTGAAAGATATTCAACTCTTGGCAGATGAGTTTAATCAGTGGGGACGTAAAATGCTGCTCCTTTTCCCCAATGAGTCGCAATACAAACGTTTCCGTAGTAATGAGTTCCCGCAGTTGCCCAAGACTGTGGTTTGGGGATGGGATTTAGATAATGCCAATGCCCGAATGGTAGCCGAAGCAGTTCATCTGTCTAATACTACCGAATTGCCCATTTTCGTTATTGCAGACAGTTTTGGTCGTGTGGTATTTGTTCGTCAAGGATATACTATAGGTTTGGGTGAACAGATGATGAAAGTTATTCGTCGTCTTTGATTTTCTGCCGTTTATTATCCATTTATAAAAGAAGATAGGGTGTGTCCAATCGACACACCCTATCTCTTTTATTGAATATTATATTGTTCTTTCTACAAAAGTCTTTATTTTCCGAATTTGGGCATCTTGGGCATTTTAGGCATGCCTTTCATACCTCCTCCTTTGAAGTTCTGCAATTGACGCATCATCTTGGAGGTCTGTGTAAACTGAGTTATCAGACGATTTACTTCCTGAACAGATGTTCCACTACCGGCAGCGATGCGCTTGCGACGCTGTCCATTCAGCACAGACGGATGTTTGCGCTCTTCGGGGGTCATGGAGTATATAATGGCTTCTATGCTCTTGAATGCATTGTCGTCCACATCCAAATTTTTGATGGCTTTGCCCACACCGGGTATCATGGATGCCAGTTCTTTGAAGTTACCCATTTTCTTGATTTGGTGAATTTGGCCAAGGAAGTCGTTAAAGTCGAACAGATTCTTAGCAATGCGTTGCTCCAGACGGCGAGCTTCTTCTTCGTCATATTGTTGCTGTGCACGTTCAACCAAAGAAACAATGTCGCCCATCCCCAGGATTCGGTCTGCCATTCGTTCGGGATGGAATATATCTATGGCATCCATCTTTTCACCCGTACCTACGAATTTAATGGGCTTATTGACCACGGAGCAGATAGACAAGGCAGCACCGCCACGGGTATCACCATCTAATTTAGTCAGTACCACGCCATCGAAATCCAATCGTTCGTTAAATTCTTTGGCCGTATTCACGGCATCCTGACCAGTCATGGAGTCTACCACAAAAAGGGTTTCCTGTGGTTGGATGGCAGCTTTGATGGCTGCAATCTCCGTCATCATCTGTTCGTCTATAGCCAATCGACCAGCGGTATCCACAATTACTACATCGATACGTTGCCGCTTGGCTTCCTCGATGGCATGGCAGGCAATGCTTACCGGGTCTTTGCTCTCCGGTTCGGAATACATGGGTATACCCAACTGTTCGGAAAGGATACGCAACTGCTCGATGGCTGCCGGACGATAGACATCACAAGCCACCAGCATGGGGCGTTTGCCGTTTTTGGACTTGATGTGATTGGCCAACTTGCCGGAAAAGGTGGTTTTACCGGAACCTTGCAAACCCGACATCAAGATTATGGCAGGTGAACCGTCTGTTTTGATGCTCACGGCTTCGCCACCCATCAATGATGCCAATTCGTCATGGACGATTTTAACCATCATTTCACCGGGGCGAACAGCAGTAAGAACATTCTGTCCCAGAGCTTTTACCTTCACTTGCTCGGTAAAGGATTTGGCCACATTATAGTTTACGTCGGCATCCAACAGGGCACGACGCACTTCTTTCAGCGTTTCGGCTACGTTGATTTCGGTGATTTTGCCTTCACCTTTCAACAGCTTGAACGATCTCTCTAATTTATCACTGAGGTTTTCGAACATGTGTATATGAAAAAAAATAGTTACACCGGTGCCGATATCAGTCGGTCGAATGGTGGTGAGTGTTAAACTAATCGATTTGTTTTGGAATCGGGAAAAATCACTTTCGGTTTGAATGTGCACGCTTCAGCTTCGTCCATCCAGGCGTATGCCATAATGATAACAATATCTCCGGGTTGTACCAATCGTGCCGCAGCTCCGTTCAAGCAGATAACTCCGGAAGCACGCTTGCCGGGTATCACATAAGTTTCCAGGCGTGATCCGTTGTTATTGTCCACAATCTGGACTCTTTCGCCGCTTAGGATGCCAGCGGCATCCATCAAATCTTCGTCTATCGTGATACTGCCTATGTATTCGAGGTTAGCCTCTGTAATGGTCACGCGGTGTATCTTTGATTTGAGTATTTGTAAGTACATTTTTCCGTTATTGGTTTATCGTTTTGGATAAACAGTTCTACGTCGAATTTCCTAATTCATTTAGCGATAAGAAGAGGCTATACCCCTTTTTCAGTGGCAAAGATAGCTAAACCGCTTTAAACACGGATATGTATACACATACAAAACATAATAAAAAGAGGATGCATCGAAATGAACTGCACCCCAAAAGTTTTTTGTCTAACTTTTGAGGTGCAATTCAGACACAGCCTCTTCAATCTTATTTAAGATAAATATAAAGCGCGAGGATAGGTAGCCGAGAAAATCACCTCTGATATCGTGGGGTGAGGGAAGATAATTCGGCTCAATTCGTCCACTGTCATTTTCTTTTCGATAGCCAATGTGGCCATGGTGATAAATTCGCTACTGGTATTGCCCATCAGATGTGCTCCGATGATATGCTTTTCGTTGTCGATAAGCAATTTACATATACCATTTACTTGTTCGTTTTCTATCACGAAGCGTCCGCTGAAAGCCATAGGCAGGCGCAGCACTTCGTAGGCGATGCCGGCGGTTTGCAATTCTTTTTCAGTAGCTCCTACGGCAGCTATTTCGGGGTCGGTATATACCACGCCGGGTATGGCGTTATAGTTCATTCTGTCTTCGATACCCAACATGTGGTGCACCGCCACTTGACCGGCACGGCGAGCCACGTGAGCTAGCAGAGCACGACCGGTAATATCGCCACAGGCGTATACGCCGGCCACATTGGTGCTCATGTGCTCATCCACCATCACGGCACCTCGTTCGGTGGCAATCTGTAAGGTTTCCAGTCCCAATCCTTCGGTCACTGCGCGACGTCCCACACTCACCATGATTTGTTCGCCTTCGATATCGATGCGTTCGCCCTCGGATGTTTCGGCATGCACAATGCCCGGTTCCACGCCCACCACTTCGGTGTTCATATAGAACTTCACACCGCGTTTCTCAAAGGATTTCATCAGCTCTTCGGAGATTTCCTCATCCATCAGACCCAGAATCTTAGGCAGCATTTCTACCACATTAACAGGAACACCCATGGTGTTGAAAAACGAAACAAACTCCATGCCGATAACACCACCGCCAATTACAGTAAGACTTTTGGGCAGCTCTTTGTAGTCCAAAGCCTCCTTGTTGGTCCAATAGCTGATGCTGTCCAGACCGGGGATAGGGGGGATAAAAGAGCGACTACCGGTGGCCAGTAAAATTCTTTTGGTGGAATAAGACTCTTCGCCTGCCAGTATTTGGAAGTTGCCATCGGAATCCTTGCCGTTGATGCGAGCTTCTGCCATCACCAATTTCACTCCGTGGTTGGTTAGCCCGCTGCGAATACCTGCGGATAACTTTTTGATGATTTTATTTTTGCGGGCAATCAGTTTGCCCATATCCACGCCCACCTCGGCCGATTCGATGGCATACTTACGTCCATCGGCTGCCACCTTGTGATAGATATGTGCGCTATGCAGCAAGGTTTTGGTGGGGATACAGCCTTCGTTGAGGCAGACTCCTCCCACATTGTTTTTTTCGAAGATTACGCATTTCAATCCGTTCATGGCTGCAAATTCAGCTGAATCGCTACCACCGGGACCGGCGCCAATAATGGCTAAGTCATACAAAACTGACATTGTACTTTTATTTAAGAGTTAATAATATTCATGGTTTCAGCAAGATAAAGGAGGATATTATTTTGCTATACAAACGTACAAAAATAGTATGAGATAACCTATAAAAAGAAAAGTCCGAAACTCGTGGGTGCTTCGGACTTGAATGGAAAAGTTGCGGAGGTAAG
>CAMFNC010000104.1 GCA_945965245.1 uncultured Porphyromonas sp.
GCCGAAGGGCTTGCCAAGGAAATGGGCGATTCGTTTGTAGCTCTGGAACATTTGCTCCTGGCCATATTGGTGGTGCAGAACCCGGTGGGCAGGTTACTCAAAGACCAGGGCGCTACCGAAAGTGCCATGCGCAAAGCCATAGACGAACTGCATGCCGGTAAGCATGTGGATAGTGCTAGTGCAGAAGACCAATACAATGCCCTCTCTAAGTATGCCATCAATTTGTGTGACCGTGCCCGCCAAGGGAAATTGGATCCGGTTATCGGTCGTGACGAAGAAATCAGACGAGTGCTGCAAATCCTATCCCGGCGCACCAAAAACAATCCTATCCTCATTGGCGAACCCGGTGTGGGTAAAACGGCTATTGCCGAGGGATTGGCTTATCGGATTATTCGGGGCGATGTGCCTACCAATCTGCGCGATAAGCAAATCTTCTCGTTAGATATGGGTGCTTTGATCGCCGGTGCCAAATATAAAGGCGAGTTTGAGGAACGTCTGAAAGCCGTAGTACAGGAGGTTACGGGCAGCGAAGGCAATATCATCCTTTTTATAGACGAAATCCATACGTTGGTGGGAGCCGGTAAAAGCGAAGGTGCCATGGATGCAGCCAATATCCTGAAGCCGGCATTGGCACGTGGCGAACTGCGTGCCATCGGTGCCACTACGCTGGATGAGTACCAGAAGTACTTCGAAAAAGACAAGGCGTTGGAGCGCAGATTTCAAATGGTGATGATAGACGAGCCGGATGAATTGAGCACTATATCCATTTTGCGCGGTCTGAAAGAGAAGTATGAAAATCACCACAAGGTACGTATTAAAGACGATGCCATCATCAGTGCTGTGAAACTGAGCAGTCGCTATATATCCGATCGATTTCTACCCGATAAGGCCATTGACTTAATGGATGAGGCAGCCGCCAAACTGCGCATGGAGATGGATTCGCTGCCCGAAGAGTTGGATGAAATCAGCCGACGCATCAAACAATTGGAAATCGAACGTGAAGCCATCAAGCGTGAGCATGACGAACCCAAACTGAAACAGCTATCCGAAGAGATAGCGGACTTGAAGGAGCAGGAGAGTTCGCAGATGGGGCGCTGGAAGAATGAACAGGAACAAATCAACCGCATTCAGCAAAATAAGATTGACATCGAACAACTTAAATACGAGGCGGAAAGGGCAGAACGTGCCGGTGATTATGGTCGCGTGGCAGAATTGCGCTATGGACAGATTAAGTCCAAGGAGGATGAAATCAAAAAGCTCCAGACGGCTTTGACTGAAATTCAAGGTGACAATGCCATGATCAAGCAAGAGGTGGATAGCGAAGACATCGCCGAGGTGGTGGCACGTTGGACCGGCATCCCCGTATCGCGCATGATGCAGAGCGAGCGTGAGAAGTTGCTTCATCTAGAGGAGGAGTTGCACAAGCGCGTGGTGGGGCAGGAAGAAGCCATTCGCGCCGTGAGCGATGCTGTGCGTCGCAGCCGAGCAGGACTGCAAGACCCCAAACGCCCTATCGGCTCTTTTATTTTCCTTGGAACCACCGGCGTGGGTAAAACGGAACTTGCCAAGGCTCTGGCAGAGTATCTCTTCGATGATGAGAATATGATGACACGAATAGATATGAGCGAGTATCAGGAGAAATTCAGTGCCACACGTTTGATTGGTGCGCCTCCGGGATATGTGGGCTACGATGAGGGTGGTCAGCTTACTGAAGCCATCCGACGCAAACCTTATTCGGTAGTACTGTTCGATGAAATTGAGAAGGCGCATCCCGATGTCTTTAATGTATTGTTACAGGTGTTGGACGATGGTCGATTGACCGATAATAAAGGTCGGACGGTAAACTTTAAAAATACCATCATTATCATGACCAGTAACTTAGGTTCAGACTTGATTCGCGAGCGTACTGCCTCCATGACTTTTTCCAATAGGGAAAATATCATTGAGGGCACACGCCGGGATGTATTGGAGATGCTGAAGCGAAGTATCAGACCGGAGTTTCTGAACCGAATAGACGACATCATCGTGTTCACACCGCTAACCGAATCCGAGATAGCCGATATCGTGCGCTTGCAATTCGATGCCGTGGTGCATCTGGTAGCAGCCAATGACGTACAACTGCAATACACCGATTCGGCTCTGGCTCTGGTGGCACGATTGGGTTATGACCCACAGTTTGGTGCAAGACCTGTGAAGCGCGTTTTGCAGCGCTATGTGTTGAACGAATTGAGCAAGGCTTTGCTGGGCGGCAGTTTGGATACCACGCGCCCCATTGTGATAGACACCACTGCCGATGGTGAGGCATTGTATTTTCGCAATTAATTTCTTTGATAAATGGAAACTAAGAGCCGACCTTCGAGTGCGAAAGTCGGCTCTTCTTATTATGTCATTTCAGCTATAAATGCATTCTGTTTTTATGTTGTCGGGAACGTGATATGAATGTGGTGGTTATCAAGAGAATCCGAGCAGTTCAATCTCAAATATCAATGTTGATCCTCCCGGTATGTCGGGTTGTGAAAACTTGCCATACCCCAATTCGGCAGGAATGTATATCTCCCATTTGTCGCCGATGCACATCTGTTGCATGGCTATAATCCAACCTTCGATTAATTCGTTTAGGCGGAAAGCTATCGGTGTACCACCGCGACTGCTATCGAATTTCTTTCCGTTTATGGTCCAGCCGGTGTAGTGTACAGTAACTATACTGTGCGGTGTGGGGTGTTTGCCTTCATTTTGGCCTTCTTTGATAACCTTGTAATAAATTCCTTTGGAAAGAGCTTTGACGCCTTCTTCTTTGGCTTTTGCTTCCAACCAATCTTTATTGATTTGTATGTATTCTTGGTTTCCCATATTTTCTACTTTGAATTGTAAATAGCTAATCTTATTCAATCCAATTGTTTTCTATAAACAGCGTCTAACGTATTTCCGTCTGCATCTTTCCACATGATCCATCCATTGGTGCTGCGCCCCATACAGAAAATGGCAGCTGTGCTAGGACTTGAAAAGGTTTTGTCCGAAATCATTACCACCATACCATCTTCTGCGGATGTATATTCTTCAAGCATCTTTTCTCGCTTTTCTTTCCAGTTAAAAGACGGTGTTATCGTTTTAGCGATTACACTGCCTTTGAGCACGGTAAATCCGTTGGAGCTATAAAATCCTTTGGCATCACAACCTCTGCCTTTCAGATGAAATAGATGTTCTGCTTTAGGTTGCGATACTTCAAAGATATTGCAACCGATAAATGATGCCAAAAACTTCACATCTTCAAAAAACTCGTTTATGGTATCCTGTTGATATTCGGGCAGATTGGGAGCTTTGGGGGTTTGTTTATTGTCGTTCAATACAAATGTATTTGCTTTTTTGGCTTCGGCTATGGCCTTATGCTCTAAGTATTGAACATCCACTTTGGTCATATCGGCATCTTTGGATACGAATATGAGCGCTTTTTGCCAAAACGTTTTCTTGCTGTCATGGTCTTTTAGCCGTTCTTTGAAGTTTTCTGTTTCACCAATATATGCCTGGGGTTTTGTAGCCTCATCTTCGCCAAGCAATATATAAAAGGCCGGCTTTTGTAATTTCTCTTGTGTATTTAGATAAGAAAGGTTAGAACGAGGTACTACAAACATCTGGCAAATCTTATTGCTGATAAATGCATATCGAGTTCCTTTGGGATCTCCGTCAATGAGATATGTAGTTACTGTTTTTCCCATGTCACTGTTATAATTAAATATTGAGAATTAAGCGAGTATTAAAACCGGCATGGTCATAGAAATTATGACCACCATAGAAAAGTCCGAAGCTGAACGGTCCAAAGTTTTTAATATATCCCAATTCGAAATAAGGTGTGGCCATCACATCCCAATAAGTTTTCAGGATAACTTGTTCCTGCCCTCGTTTGACGCTTGTGGGCAAAATGCAATTGAGCAGAATTCCGGGTGATTTGAAGCTGACACGGGCAATGGCATAGTTATCTGCCGCTGTGGTATAGGAGGGCATGGAAAAGAAT
>CAMFNC010000105.1 GCA_945965245.1 uncultured Porphyromonas sp.
GCACCCTCTATTCTTTTGCCTAGGGATGGCCATGATGGCCATTTGCGGATGTGCAGGATCTACAGCAGGTGGACTCAAAATGAGTCGCTTCATGGTCATGGTGAAAAACCTAAACAATGAATTCAAAAAGAGGATTCACCCCAGAATGGTGACTAATGTACGATTTAATGGTAATAGTATATCAGGAGATTATGTAATACAGGTCTTGGCTTTTATCTCATTGTATATATCTCTTATCCTCTTAGGCACTATTGCTTTAACTATATCGGGTAACGATTTTATTACAGCAGCATCTTCTGCTTTTACGTGTATTAGTAATGTTGGACCCTCTTTCGGTAAATTTTCGATGCACTTTGCCTATGCCACTGGATTTGAGAAGATTGTATTGAGTTTAATCATGTTGGCGGGGCGTCTAGAGGTATTTACGGTGATCTGTATCCTTCAACCCGTTTTTTGGAGGAGATAATCAAAATCGTTTTTTCTTTGTACCTTTGCAGGAGTAATACCAATCGGGATGTAGCACAGTTGGTAGCGCGCCACGTTCGGGACGTGGAGGTCGGAAGTTCGAGTCTTCTCATCCCGACTCGAGATTTAGTTAGGTGCTGTTTTACAGCACCTAACATTGGCATTGGGGGGGGAAATACCGGGACAGCAATGGGACAGCCCTTTTTTGGGGTCATCCCAAAAAAAATGTCTTCACAAAAATCCGCGCGCGTAACCGATGCGCGCATCAAATCTTTCACGCCTCCCACCCTTCACACAGGCAAAGAGTGGTATATCGGCTTCCACGCATACGACCCGGAACGAGGGACGATGCGACGTAAAAAAATCAAAGTCAATTTCATTCAATCCGCCGCGGCACGCAGACGATATGCCTCACAGCTGATATCACGTCTGCTCACAGAGCTTGAAAATGGCTGGAATCCTTGGGTTGCAGATGGAGAGAAAAAGGGATACACCGCATTCGAAGAGGCCGTGGGAAAGTGGCTGATATTGCAAGAGAAGTTATTCCGGGACGGAATGCTGAGGCAAGACTCCATCGAGGACTACAGAAGCCGGGTGAGAATTTTACTTGAGTTTAACAAGCAGCAAAAAGCCACATACATCAGGATGATGACAACGGCATACTGTGAGGCTTTTCTTAATTATGTTTATTTAGACCGGGGTGTGTCTGCCCTGACACGCAATAACTATCTAAACTGGCTAAAGACGCTATCCAAATGGCTGCACTCACAAGGGTATATAGCATCGCATGTGGCAGAACCCATCGCCCCACTGGGTCGCAAGGGGAAAAAAGAGGCGTCTCGCGCATGTCTCACAGAAGAAGATATGAAGCAACTGCGGGAGGTATTGCAAGGAAAAGATAGACACTTTCTTTTTGCCTGCTACGTGTCTTATTATTGCTTTATTCGACCTAAAGAGTTATCTATGCTTCGGGTGCGCGATATCAACAGCAAACAAAAGACTATCATCGTAAGAAGAGAAGTATCCAAGAGTCACAAAACTCAAGCTGTGACCATCACCAAAAAAGTGCAGGAGTTTATCGACGAATTGAAAATATTATCCTACCCGCAAGACTACTATATCTTCAGTCGGGGATTCGCACCCGGCGAGCACTTCAGCAGCTCTCGTTATTTCCGCGAGAATTGGGTCAAGATTAGGCGGCGGATGGGATGGCCCGAAAATTATAAATTTTATGGGCTGAAAAACACCGGAATCACAAATATGCTCAGGACCAACGACACTCTAACGGTGCGAGACCAAGCCCGACACAGCAGCATATCCATCACAGACATCTACACCCCTCACGACTCTATTGCAGCTAATCCAAAGCTCACGAAATATGAGGCAGAGTTCTAATTTATTCCCGTAGGTTGTGAAATATGCAATCTACATCCCTACAATGCTACAATAAAGAAAGTGTGTGGAGTTACTTTTCAGAGCTATTTCGGTGTTTTTTTCGAACCTCGACAGGCTCGCAGGCTCGATTCGAATGCGACGACCGGAATAGCCACCTGTCGCCATATATGAATAAAGAGTGCGTAATCCGATGCCCAATTCATCGGATGTTCTGTAAGCATAGAGGGCAGCGAGGCTGCTGTGATAGCATTTGTACTCATATCGTTTGTTTTGTATTGACAATGCAAACATGCTAACCTTTCGGTGGAAACGAAAGGACGTAAAACGCCTCATGGTATAAGCACAAAAAAAAGAGGGCGGAAGCCGACAACTCCGCCCTCGTGTCAAAATAAAACCGTAAGAAAATTACAGCTTGTCGGCTGTTTTTCTAATCCGCTCCGCCAAATCACACAACGCACCCTTCAGCTGATAGAGTTCGTCAGGGGAAAATACAGATGGATTGCCCGTGCCGTTCACATCCCTTTCGTGTAATTTGTGGTAAAACCACGAAGAAGATTTACCAAAATATCTTTTAGCCAAAGCCTGCCACGAAATATCCAGCATTATATCTTCCACCTTTTGCTTTACTGTAGCATTTAATTCTATTTGTTCCATTGCTTTCTGTGTTATGTTTCCCCACCTTGTTAGGTGGGGAAACTTTGTTTTTTCATTCGATGTCCGTAAGCTCTTGGAAGAGCTCTTGTGCGTAAAAGAAAAGAGCTGGGTATCCGTTAGGATGCTCATACGATGATTGCGAATAGCATGAATAAGATCTTTTTCCCCTTCGGGGAATATTGTTTTATTTTGACACTACAATATAATACGAATTATCGTAATACACAAATTATTTACACGTTATTTTGAATTATTATCGTCTGGTGTAACTGCCACGAGCATTGCCGGGAAGATGGCGAGTACTCCGGGCGTGGGCGAATTGCTCACGCCACCGGCAAAGTTTATAGCCTCATCCATAGAGGCGAACCGCCATCCACCCACCACGCACGCCGAACTGCCGGTGGTACGATGGGCAGCCATCACACGGTCGAGCGTCAGAGGACGCATGCGGTCATAGAGCGAGCCGTCAGACAGCAGAAAATTGCAGTCGTAGCCCTCATCGGGACTATAAGCACGCAGCACCATCACGGCGCGAAACACGAATCCGCCATCCTCAATGCTCACATCCATGCGGCTGCCCACGGCCGGCATATTGCCGGGCAAGTCCGGGCGCGACAGCAGACGGCGATTGGTGGGCGTTTCGGGCAGGCGGATGGGCATCGAGTGCCCGGCAAGGTCGCTAAAGAAAGGATTGGGACGGATTAACTCGATATGCACGTCTGCCTGCAGGTCAAACGGTTGCCCCTCATGATTGCGTATAGTCATCTTTCTGCGAGTTTTTGTGATTGTATTTTACGTTGTTGCTGCCGCTCGAAGTCGTCCAGAAGCACATCCGCCCGCACGCCGTCACGATCTATGCGTTCCAGCACGCCCAGCAGTCGTGCCATTACCGCATGGTCGGCAGAGGGCACGGATGCAGCCGGCATCATGCGCACGGTGCGAGCCGAGCCGGTATCGGACACAAACCCACCACGCTCCAACCCCGCCATTCGGGCACGGATGACAGAGGTCATGTCCACCGTGCGGATGCGACCGGCACGTTGTATGCTGTCCAACTCGGCGATGAGGGGGGCTATCGTGGGATTGCGCAACGCATCGTTAGACGCCACCCACTCACGGCTGTGCCTGCCCTCTCCCACTATCACGGTGGGTCTGTCCACATACCCCCGGCGGCGCGGTTCGAATAGAGCGCGGAAGCGGCGACCGTCTTCCGCACGCTCCACATCCAGATATCCGCCCGACTCACGACCGGATGCCACCCTAATCAATGTACCCTCCGTGCCGTATCCGGAGTTGGATGGGCGCATAGCGTGTATCCTTTTTCGCTCACGATTGGCGATCGCTAACTGCGCAGCACCGGTCACACCCATTACTGCTGCAGCCACAGGACCGGCTATCGGTCCTAATTCAGCCATCGCTTTCATGATGGATACGGCGGTATTGGCTATGATTTCTGCCGCCTTAATGGCGAAATTAACGTCTGCGTACTTCTTCTGGAAGGATAACTTTTCAGCTTCTTTCTTATCCTCGATTCGCCGGACAGCATCATAATTGCCCTGTGCAGCCTCCAATTCTGCGGCATACTTTCGGTCTATATTATCCATCTCACCACGCTGCATTTCGTCGGATGCCTGCTTCATCACGTCTGTAATGGCATCCGCTACCACAGATGACATTCTGAGTCGCAAGTTAAGTTTCCCCTCCTCAAAAGCCTCTTCAGATATAAGAGCCGCATCGTGCTGTTCCTTTAGGATCCGGAGTTCTCGCATGGCTATTGCCAACTGTCCCACGGCACCCAGTTCACTCAACTTTTGCAACCGATCTCGTTCAGCATCGGTCTTGATTTTCGTCTTGGCCTGTTCATACACACGAGTCAGTTCTGCCTCACGCTCGTGGTTGTCATGCGCTTTTTCGAATGCCGTCTTATAATAAGCATCCAGGGCGGCAAGGCGCATTTCGAGCCCGAGTTCTTCAGATGCTCGATCAAGCCCAAACTTCTCTCGCATCCGGTTGGGGTCGGATGCTTCCGCATCTGCTTCCGCCTTTTTGGCAGCCTCGGCACGGGCTTTACTTGCGGCCTCTTCCTGCTTTAGGCGAATGCTCTGCATCTCCGAATCTGCGGCGATGATTTTATCATTGGCTTTGCGCAGAGCTTCTGCACGCTCTTCCCCCTCTACTATTTGCAGGTCATATAATGCACGGGTCAGCTCCATTGCGTTTTGCAGACGATGCTCTGCCAACTTTTCGTCCAGTGCAGATATGGCTGAATTGTGCTCTTCCTCGTTCATGAATCCATCTGCCAGACGCTCGGCGAGGTTATTGCGCAATAATTTATCGTTTTGCTCCGTAAGACTCAGTTCGTCCGCATACAGTTTTTCCACAGCCTGAATGCGCTGCTTGCGCACATCTACATCGGATCTGGCGGCACGGCGGGAAGAATCTGCCATTTTTTCGTGTTCCACACCCAAGCTGCGCAAACGCTCCAACTCTCGATTGATGGCAGATATTTTTTTGTTTTTGGCTTTGATTTCCTGCTCGGTGGATTCCGGCATCTGCTTGGCAAGCTCCAGCAAAGTTTCCTGTTCGGCTATCAGCGAACTTGTTTCAGTCGATTGCTCCTTGCTTAGTTGCGTGTTCTGCTTGAGAAAATGATTGGCGGAAGCCTCTATCTCTGCCATCTCCTCTTTATATCCGGACATGGCTCGCTTTAGCTCTATGAGGTTCTTTCTTACGATAAGAGTGGGCTGCAGGCCGGCTTCTCTCAATTTCTGAACCATATCTGAAATACTTTTCCCCTCTTCAGCCATCAGTCGGATACGGGCAAGAATAGTTTCCGCACGTTCCCCACCCCACCTCTCTTTGAAAGATCTGCGCAAGTCTGCCTCTTGCGCAGCTATTTTCTTGGCATACTTTTCTCCGGTGTCCAGAAGCATATTGTCGCGCACTTGCATCGCCATTTTCTCTCGCAAAGCACCGGACACACGTTTGTACGCTTCGGCTATTTCATCAGCTGAGCTGCGCTCGGAGAGCATATTGCCAAGCAATTCTCCATATTTCTCGTTGATTTGTCGGATAAGGCGGGCACGCTCGGCACTGCCAACGTTTAGTTTGCCAACTGCAGCGAACAACCTTTTGGCCTCCTGCTGTTCCTTGAATATTTCTTCGCTCATCTTACGAGTGGCCTTGGCGGCAGACATCGTATTGCGAGTAAGGGATACTATCAGCGTGACCACTCCGGTGATGGCGGAGATGATGGCACCCCATGGGGTGGAGGCAAACGAGAGGCGGAGTAATTTGTTGGCAGCGGCGGCACGGGTGGCGTGATTATAAAACGCATTCAGGGCAGAAACCCACGCCAGAACCATCATACGCCACAAAGCAGCCGCCTTTGCTACCAGCCGGGTCCACAATATCACCAGTTTGTGAAGCGTAAAGACAGCCGTCAGTTTGGCGGCATAAAGAGATAGAGCCGCCGTTACGGACAGCAAGATGGAGCGAAGCACATTCCAGTTTCTCGACATCCGGGAGAGTACGTTGCTCAGCCTTTCCGCCACACCTCCCAGCATCTTATCCAGACCGCTTTTGAGCGACGTGAAATAGCCTCCCACCTGCAGCTGGAGGTTTTTCCACGCCACGGCATTACGCACGGCAATAGACTCTGCAGTGTCTGCACTCTGCCCCACCTTGGACATTTCTTCGTTGATGATTTTGAAAGCACCGGCAGCAAAGTCGCCGGACTTCTTGGCCTCCTCCTGAATGCGTTTTGCACTCAATCCCAAGTTGTCAAGGATAAGCGCAGACTTTCTACCCAGTCCCAAGACTATACTATCCACCAGAGATTCAACGCTTTGACCCGTATCTTTGGCTCGCTGCTGAGCAAAGCGGAGCAAGTCTGCCATGTGCTTGATGGGGATGTCAAAGTTCGTAGCCATCACTGTGGTACGCATTAGCTGATAGTCATCTATCAGGCCCTTGGTCTCTTGGCGTAAGTTTCGCAAATATTCTTTATCCGCTATTCTGCCGAAAGCAATATCCACTCCCTCAGCCACAGAAGCCATGCGCACGCCCTCTTTTATGAAATCACGCACACGCCCGGTAAACGCAACCAACGATACAGCCAGAGCCTGCATGCCGAACTGCATACGCATGGAATCCTTGATGGTAGAGCACAATGACTGCGACAAACTCTGACCACCGACAGTAACTTCACGCATTCGAGCACGCACCTTACTCAGTTGTTTATTCAGCCGATCCCACTCTTCCGGGTTTAGAGCCCGACTGGTATTATTCAGAGCCTGACGGAGTCTGTTGCTCTCCTTTTGCAGGTCGAAGTAAGACATATTCACATATCCCACACGTTGTCTAAGAAGCATCAGTCGCTCATTATGACGCTCTATCTCATTGGCGGTGGCTCTATACTCGCGGCGAAGATTCTTATAGCCGGCACTCTCTTTCTTCCCAAGCTGCTCCATGCGCTGCATCGTCTTGATGCGCTCGCGGTTCTGCTTGGTCAAGTCGCGGAGTTCTCGCTTTACGTCACCCATCCGCCGCTGTGCCTCTGTGGATTCGACACTTATCAGCATCCTGATTTCATCCTCTTTAAGCCTTGTATTTCCCATATCTTTAATTTATGAAACGAAGCAAAGCAACAACAAAAAAGCCCCGATGCAAAGGACGCACCGGGGCTCGGAAAAATAGGATGATTAATCAGTAGAATGAGGGGAAAGCCTTCATCCACAGCAAGCGAAGCAGAACGCCCAATACGGGCGTGAGCACCACCATCAGCGGAAACCAGAACAGCCAAAGCGTGACACCATGGCAATTCAATGCCCAGCAACTGAATAAACACCCACCCAAATAGGTGATAACGAGCAATGCAACTATGTTTTCTTCGAAAGCCGGACAAAGCCCCTTGTAATTCAAGTATAAACATATCGGTATGCCGATGGGGATGCCCACAATGACCGCCAATAGGATCAAAATAGATACCAACTCGAAAATCCCACCAAGCGTGCAACTCAGAAACATGCCAAAACGCCTCAGAGGGCTGTAATCGGCAAATCGCTTGTTGAATTGGAAGTAAGGATTGTATCGGCGATTGAAGTGCCGCTTATAGTTATACCAACGTCTGTTCATTGTTTTTCCTCCTTGATTTCTTGGTTTATACTGTTTCTGAATTCCCGGTTCAAAGCATCCTGAATATCCGGGAGCGTTTCGTTGTAAAACACACCCCATATCACTCGATTATACAAAGCCAGACCGGTAGCTTTACGCAAACCTTGCCCTTTTTTATATCGGGTGCGGATATCTTGGAAGCGCAGATAAGGCAGGTATCTCATGTGATAAACTTTGCCCAATTCCGGCACATCCACCGGCACCCGTATAAGGCTCTTTAGCAACTCTCCGCTACGGATGCCCAGGTGCTTCTCCACCGTGCGCCGCTGCACGGTATAGATGCGCCTTATGTCACGCGAGATAATCTCGTGGAATACATCCGGCTTAATAAAATCATCAGTTACCATAAGCATAAGATTATAACATAAAGATAGTTATTTTATCACTCGGTGAGCTTGCGCAGCATCCAGCGCAGCGTGGGGGCAGACGCTCCGGGAGGGATGCCGGTGGTGAAACCCGCGGCACACATGGCACCGAACACATCCGAAGCAGTGGGGCTGAAGCCCGTAAGCCCCGATACCGATTGGATCACATCCTTGGTGCTCCACCAAACGGTGGCATCTTCGGGGCGCAGTGCCGGTGCAAACTGAGCGCATAGACGTTCCACAAAATAGCCCAGAGCCTTGACATTGGCAGCCTCGGTATTTTCCTTTTCTTCCGATTTACTCATGGCAATACACCTCCTTTCCGGTGCTCAAGTCTATGATGGTGGCACAGTCGCGCAACTCACGCAGCAGCACTGCCACTTCGCCCAGACGGCTGACCGAGAAAAGCTCGTCGCGAGCGGCATCGCTTTCGGGCATGGGGTCGATGCCGGAAAGCAACGTGCTGATGGAGTTGTGCAGAGCATCCAGACTGCGCGGTATGCGCGTGATGTCAAAGTCGCTTAGCAACATGGCGTGGCTGTAGCCACGTGCCAATTCGTCGTGGATATTCATCGCGCACCTCCTTTCGGCTGCTCACGACCCACCTGAATGTTCAGGCGCATTTCGCCATCGGTAAACACCTTGAAGCCCAGAGAGTGTGCCGTGCGGGTCATTTGGCAGTCATAGCTGCCCTGTTCGTTGATGGAGAGGAACTCTCCCACCAAGTTCTGCACCGCGGTCCAAACCGTCCGCGTGCACATTTGTTTCGTCTTTTTCATTGCTTTCAGAACTTAAATTACTAAAAAAGCGACACCGCCTGTCCCGTTGTTCTGAAAGTCTTTCGGCTTATTGTCGTGGCATTAACCACGACGACGGGGGTGCGATGTCGCTATATTAAAGATGCCGTAAGGATATAAAAATACCCGCCAAGGCATCGGGGTGGCAGGTCATCTGCCGAAAATTTTTCAGAACACCTCAAAGGTAGCACAATCTTTTGAATGTGCAAGCAAATTAATTAGTAAATAAACAAAAGCCCCGACCACACAATGGCGGTCGAGGCTCCGGGCTGTTAAAAGTGAAAATCAAACAAGAGCAGCCCTCTCTAATGTATTTCTTGTGCCACGCGGCGGATGCGGTCGGCAAGGTCGCACAATGCTCCACGAAGTTGCTCCTTTTCTGCCTCGGTGAAGTTTCCCGGCGCATTTCCGTTAAACCCCTTGCCGTTCATTTTTCGGCTCAGCCACGAGGGGCTTTTTCCGAAATACCTTTCCGACAGTTCGCTCCATGAAATATCCACTATAATATCATCCACTTGCTGTTTGATGGTTTGTGGCGTTGTTTTTTTTATTATTGTTTCCATATTTTTGAGTGTTAGTCCCCCTCCGCAAGGAGGGGGATGTTTTTTAATTTTTTTCTTCTTGATAAGCGGGGTCTTTGAGCATTGCCACAAGGTCGTCTATCTCAACCTTCATCCACCGTTTTCCGTTCGGGTAGGCTCTTCTGTAGTTTCGGAGCTGGGTTATCAACTCCCACTCTTCATCTGTTAATTCTTGTTGTTTCATATTCTTGCTGTTTGATTTTCACACCACAAATATAATCAAAATATTTTGATTA
>CAMFNC010000106.1 GCA_945965245.1 uncultured Porphyromonas sp.
GCAGATAAGGTACTGCTGCGAAAGAGAGCTATCATAGAAACCATTAACGATGAACTAAAAAACATTGCCCAAATAGAACATTCCCGTCATCGGTCTTTTGAGAATTTTATAGTCAATTTGCTCGGTGGAATTGCGGCTTATTGTCTGTTTCCAAAGAAGCCATGTATCAATGTTGAAAGAACTGTAGATACACAGCTTATGTTATTTTAAATTCGTCGAACTCACGTTAATTATATCCTTTTCTTATCCCCTCTTTAGGGTATTTGACAAATATCGGAATGAAGCAAAACAACTTTTGTTTCTTTCATCCTGGCACAAAACTCTTGCCATTGGTCATAATATAAAATATCTAATGAGGGATGTTACACCCAAAATGAATGATAATACCCCCAATATTATTGGTCAAAGATGCAGATGAAATGATATTACGCGGTGATTTTAATAATTCCGAATGCAGCCTGTTTTTTGAAAACACTCGGTTAAATCACTATCTTTGTGTGTAATAGAGGGTTATCCCCTCACATTGTCTTATTTGTGAATTACAATATGCCACATACAGACCTGACATATCGTCTCAGCGAAATAGAAGAGATGCTGATGCTCCACAAACCGTCTGGCAGCGAATGGAATGAATCATTATGCCGTGCGGCACACATCCTACAGTTGCTCACCGAACCATTGAGCCACCCTCGCATCGCTACCGAAGAGACTGACATACCCAAACAACCGACCGCCACCGCCATATCACCGACACGAGCGCGGTTCGACCTCCGCCAGCGAGTTTCGGTAATGGATTATTACCGCTATCTGCGCGAATTCTTTGCCGATGATTTATCGGCCTTGCAGGCTTTCGAGCTGCATATTTCCGAAGCAGAACGCATGGATATGGCAGAAGATGTGTTGCGCTCCGTGGTGCGGGCAAGTGGTACGGACGAAGAAACGGCTCAGGCATTCCGCCTTGTGGTGAGCCAATATTACTGTGAATAATCTCCCTACAATATGAGTAAACTGACCGTAGTGCCCACACCGGTGGGTAATCTGGAAGACATTACGCTGCGTGCGTTAAACGTGCTACGTAGCTGCGATACCATTCTGGCCGAGGATACCCGTACCACCGCCGTGCTGCTCAATCATTACGGAATACGCAAACCGCTGCAAAGCCACCATAAGTTCAACGAACATCAGACCTGCCACAGCATAGCACGGCGCATAGCCGATGGCGAGTGGATAGCCTTGGTCAGCGATGCCGGCACGCCGGGCATCAGCGATCCCGGATTTATGTTGGTACGTGCCTGTGTGGAATTGGGCGTGGAAGTGGAGTGCCTGCCCGGAGCCACGGCTTTTGTGCCAGCATTGGTTATGTCAGGGCTACCCACCGATCACTTTGTATTCGAGGGTTTTCTGCCGCCCAAAAAGGGCAGGCAAACCCGCATGGCGGAATTAGCCGCCCTGAAGCGAACGGTGGTTTTCTATGAATCGCCCTTTCGGGTGGTCAAGACCTTGCAACAGTTGATAGAGCATTTCGGTGCCGATTGTCCGGCTGCCGCCTGCCGCGAAATCAGTAAGAAATTTGAAGAAACCGTGCGTGGCTCATTGGCAGAAATGGTTGCACACTTCACAGAGCAGCTCCCCAAAGGTGAGTTTGTGCTGGTGGTGGGCAAAAGTGAGCCGACACCGAAAGCTGCCGACGAATAAACCTTGCCACTCCTCCAAACAAAAAAGGCTGCACTCTCCACCAATGGGAAGGTGCAGCCTTGATGTTTAATCCAAGCTCACAAGCGTTAGCAAGACCCTCTTCTTTGAGGAGGTGGTACATGAAGCCCGAAAGGCGAATGTGACGGAGATGGTATGTGGCGCAAGCATGGCAAATCACATTCGCCAACCCGATACCACCCCACCGGGCGTTGCCCGGCTACCCCTCCAAAGGGGCATTTCACTCTCGAAGCATACCCCGTTTCCGATATCAAATATCACTTCATTATAAGTAAATGGGGCTATTTCTTATTGAATTGATTCATGGTGCGAGCGATGCCTTGGAGACAGAAACTATGCACAATATCCACGGTGTGCTCGGCTAATGCCGGTATTTGCTCTTCCTCTTCGGGCGTAAAATGCCCCAGTACGAAGTCTATCTGACCGCCATGCGGATAGTCACTGCCCAACCCGAAACGCAGTCGGGCATATTGCTGTGTACCCAGCATGGCGGCAATGTTTTTCAGTCCGTTGTGTCCGGCATCACTGCCATTGCCTTTGAGCCGCAATGAACCGAACGGCAGGGCAAGGTCGTCCACCAAAATCAGAATATTCGCCAAAGCGATATTCTCTTTTTTCATCCAGTATCGCACCGCCTCACCACTCAAGTTCATGTAAGTGGAAGGTTTGAGCAGAATGAGTTCGGCGTTTTTGACCCGACAGCGGGCAATGGCTCCATAGCGGTCGTCCGCGAACTCCACACCTGCTTGAGCCGCCACGGCATTGATTAGCGTAAATCCGACATTGTGGCGTGTACCCCAATACTCGGAGCCTATATTACCTAAACCTACGATTAAGTATTTCATTGGATTTTATATAATTTGCTATCTATCAAAAGAGTAAGAAAAGTGACACGAAGAAAGGCACACTGAGGTCGCACAGCACACCGTGAAAAATAGAGAGGGCGGCATATCCCGTGCCGGAGGTATGCACCACAATGGGCAATGTGGTATCTGCCGTGGTGGCTCCGCCTGCCGCAATGGGAGACAATGGACCGAAAAAGCGGACAAGCAGTGGTGCTCCCAACAAAGTGAACAGTTCCCGAAAGACATTAGTCAGCAATGCCACAGCTCCCAGCTCGGCACCCCGAACTTCCGAAATCAGCACACTGCTAAGCGAGTAATAACCCAAACCTGAGCCGATGGCAAGGTAATCCGAAAGTCGCCACGTGCCCATCAGCATAAAACAGAGGACAGCCCCCACTGCCGTGCCCGTGATGGTCCCAAGGGGCAATAGATAATAGCGGTAATCCATCTGTGCCATGCCTCGCAATTTATCGGGTTTGCAGCCGATATTCATACCCACGCATGCCATCAGGAGGATTAAGATCAGACGTGTTATCTGCCCGATGAGCATCGGGTCGAACGAATTAAATCGCCCCACGAATACACCCAGCACAAAACAACCTACTATAATCAGCGACGACCTCATGATACCGGCTTGTTTTTCGTTTTTCCTTTGTTGCGCACCACACGCCACAGCCCCCATGCCGCCAGCATGGCTCCCAAAGTGGTGCAGAATGCCAATAGAACGGCCTTATAGCCCAATACATGAAAAGATGCCAAAATATTTTCATCACCCCCGACTTCTATTCCGATGAGAAAGAGGAGCAGGCAGACCCAGAGCATGATGAGATTGTCCAGCCACAGCATAGCCTTGCGTCGGAGCAGAAACCCTATACCGATGCCGACAAGTATGGAAAGAATGAGAATAAGAATTAATGACATGATTATGAAATGCTGAAAGAGCAGGTATCAGATTGTTTTGCGGCGTGACGAGGGGCGCACATATCTGCGAGGCAAACTACTGCGCACGCCCATCAGCGGAGCCCGAAAAGCGTCACGGATATGTTCGCAGGACGTTATCCGACCGGCGACATCGGTTTCCACTGCCACCAAATCGAAGCGTACCCGCAGCTCCGGTGCATACATGCGGGCATATACATTGCCGGCCAACACCAAATTTTTGATTTTAGGACGGTGCACCGATTCGCGAGCCTTGACCACGGCATTCTCTTGTCGCGTCTTAACTTCCACGATAACCAGCTCTCCACCATCTTGCGCTATGATATCTATTTCTCGATGCTCGCAAAACCAATTTTTTTCCAGGATACGGTATCCCTTATCTTCCAGCATTCGGCAGGCTACCTCCTCACCCAATTGACCCTTCTCAAGATGTGATGCCATATTCTGCGTCTGCGTTCTTTGGTAATACTGAAAGTAAGGATGTGACGTTCGCGCTTTTCGTCCAGAATTTGATCAATTTGTATCAGAATACCGGTTTCCTCCACCATACCGAACTCATGATTGATGGCCGTACCAAACGACCTCATATTGGGCGAAAGTGACATATAAGCATTTACCAGTGGCGGTATATTGACTCCCAACTGACGCACTTCTTTATTCAAAGAGCGATAACTGGCACGGAAATTATCGTCACTAAATACACGGCGTATATCCTCTTCCGGCAGCTCAATGGGCAGCGGCTCCATTGGTTTAATCAGCCCTTCGGGGTCGGCAAAAAACTTTTGGATGAAATAAAGAATCAGATTGCGAGCCCGACGATTATAATTGCCATACATAGTCACCTTGCCATAGAAATACTTCACTTCCGGATTGAGCACCGTGAGCGCACCTAAGCCATCCCACAGATTGTCCAACGCAAACATAGACTTGGTACCCATGCGGGTGGATTGGTAAGGTAGCGATACGAACGAACGCCCCAGTTCTACTGTATAGGGCAAATATTCCTTCATGAATTTGGGGCTGAAATCAAACATCTCCGCTGTGGCCAGTTTGGGTTTGCCATTTTCCTCTATCTCCACTTCCGAACCATAGATAAAACGATAACCGCCCAAGATGGCCTGTTCCGAGGGATCCCACACGATTAACTGCGTATAGCCCTTGGGGTCGAGGTCGAATTCATCCAAATCCACTTCTTTGCCCGTGCCGCCACCATAGAAGCGAAAAGCCTCTTCGCGCAAGCGCCCCACCTCACGCATGGTATTGGGAGCCTCGTCTGCCTTGAAAATATAAATTTCATTGCCCGCCTTATTGGTGGTGCGCAGCAACAAGTCATCTGTCAGCTCTTTGCGGATAAGCGCGGTATCCACAGGGGGTATAATCGGTTGTTCTTTCATCAGAAGACCATTTCTTGTTTGATGTCAAAATGTAATAGAGTCGCTACTTCTGGCTCATATTATGCACTAATATACGTATTTCTCCGGCTAATTCCTGCGGTTTGCGTTTGGACGCCTTCAGACTTTGCCAGGAAATGGGTTTCCCCACTATTACCCGGTAGTGTTTTCCCTTGGATTTGAACATTTCGTCCGGCAATAGCACCGTGCCCACATTGAACTTCAGTCCCACTTTCTTGCGCAGATATTCCAGCATATAGAAATGTCGCGAGTTCAGACCATCGAAATAGAGTGGCACAATGTCACGCTCGTATTGAATGGCGTGCTGCACAAAGCTCTTTTTCCACTCCAAATCCTGAATGCGACCATTAATGTAACGCGAACATAATCCGGCCGGAAAAGTGCCCAGCGGAGTATTGCCGGCCAATACCTCCTGCATCTTCAAGATGGACTCGCGGTGCTGACTGCCGTATTTATTCACCGGCAAAAAGACCGAACGAAGTGGTTCCAGATGATACAGCATATCATTGACAACGTAACGTACATCGCCATACTGATGAAACAGTGCGTGCGACAGACAGATGCCATCCAATCCGCCGAGCGGATGATTGCATGCAAAAATACCACGCCCATCGGCTGGCAGATTTTCCTTATCCACCCATTCCACATGGATATCGAAATACTGCATCAGCGCATCCAAAAAGTCGCCGCCCTCCAAATGACCGTAAGTGCGCAGCACATAATTGATCTCGTTCTGGTGAATCAGCCGTTCCACCAACCGCGAAGCAAACTTGGGGAGAGGTTTGCCGTGTCGCATATTTACGATGATGTCGGCTATATTGATTTCTTTCATAAATCTTGTGATGGTTAAGGACTAATCCTTCAAGGCCTCTGCCAGACGAATCAATCGCTCCAACATAGGCTCCAGCAAATCAAGCCGCAACATATTGGCTCCATCGCTTAATGCCTTCTCCGGCTCAGGATGCGTTTCGATAAAAAGACCGTCTGCACCCACGGCAATGGCTGCTTTGGCCATCGTTTCTATTTGCTGAGGCTTGCCGCCGGTTACCCCACTGCTCTGATTGGGCTGCTGGAGCGAGTGTGTGATATCCATTATCACCGGAAAGCCGAATGCCTTCATCTCCGGGATATTGGTGAAGTCCACCACCAAATCACCGTAGCCGAAGCTATTGCCCCGCTCCGTCAGCATAACCTGACGATTGCCCGTTTCCGTTACCTTTTCGGCTGCGAATCTCATGGCATGGGCATTCAGAAACTGCCCTTTCTTGATATTCACGGCACGACCGGTTTTGGCGGCAGCCACGATAAGGTCTGTCTGCCTACAGAGAAACGCCGGAATTTGCAATACATCCACATACTCGGCAGCCATTTCGGCCTGCCATGTTTCGTGCACATCTGTTACCGTGGGCACATCGAATTCACGCCCCACCCGTTGCAATATCTTCAGAGCCTTCTCATTCCCAATGCCGGTAAAAGAGTCCAAGCGTGAGCGGTTGGCCTTCTGATACGAACCTTTAAATATATAAGGGATACCCAACCGTTGGGTGGTGCGTACAATAGTTTCGGCAATGTATAGCGCAGTGTCTTCATTTTCTATGGCGCAGGGACCTGCCATCAGAAAGAAAGGGCTGCCGGAAACCTTATCCATGAAATCAGTCATCACATTTTGTCTTTTTATAGTCTGAGCGGTGGCATACTACTCTCATGGCTGCATCCACCGATAACTCAAGCAAAAATAATGAATTTATCCCACTTTAATTTACGCACCAAGCCAACCGCCGCAAATCCACGATACCGAGGGCGGGAAAACCGGTTGACAGCACAGTTTCCGGAATACAATTTAGCCACTCAAAATTTTATACATAAATTGATTTCATTTTAT
>CAMFNC010000107.1 GCA_945965245.1 uncultured Porphyromonas sp.
ATGTTATTAAGCTCCACACGGTTTGCTGTGTGGGACTTAATATTTTTGTGTGAGGCAATGTCAAACTCTAAATCAACTATGATTAGTAAAGAAAAACCTCAATGATAGTGGTTATTTTATTTGATGTAGTGGGCGAGAATATCAATAAATAGTGGATTTTTCTCCCAATTCTGTGTTTTGACGCACCCTCATAAAACAAAAAACAGATGTGTATAAAAATTGGTATTGGCAGCCTACCAGAAGAATGTATCTCTATTCTGGAAATGAAAAACCTCCCGGCAGCATAACGCTTGGGGAGGTTATAAAAAAGAATAAAAATTATGGGATGTTTATCCGCATTTGGAAGTGCCACAATTGGTGCAAATCAGACAACCTTCTTGATATATCAAAGTCGTCTGGTGGCAGTTGGGGCATTCCTGCCCCACGGCTTCGGTGCCGGTGGGCAGATATTTGCGCAAAGCACGCTCCACACCATTTTTCCAGGTGTTGATGGATTCATCGTTTAGCGACATTCCTTGAACTAAGCTCACTACTTGTTCGATGGGCATTCCGTAGCGCAATACACCGCTAATCAACTTGGCGTAGTTCCAATATTCGGGATTGAATTTGCCATCCAATCCCTCGATGGTCATTTTGAAGCCTCGCTTATTATGGAATTGGAAGTCGTAATGCTTGGTGCCGTCGTCTTCTTGAGTTTTGATAATCTGGCCGGATGTGACACTTTTAGGTACCATGATACCTTCATCATCATCAGCAATACCGGTAAAGATTTCGTAAGGACGCCCGTCTTTTAGCCCCACAAATGCAATCCATTTTTCTTTGTTGTTTTGGAAACGAACCACATCTGCTTCCAATGAGCGCGGGCGTTTGAGTTCCTTTACATCCACATTGGACTCGGCAGGAGCTTCTTTTTTCTTTTTATCCGTGCTCAATAAAACACCGTTACGGGAACCATTTCGATATACGGTGCAACCTTTGCACCCACTCTTCCATGCTTCCACATAAAGGGTGTTTACCAGTTCTTCGCTCACATCTTCAGGTAAGTTGATAGTTACGCTGATAGAGTGATCTACCCAACGTTGCATACGTCCTTGCATCTTGACCTTGGCCACCCAATCAACATCGTTGGCTGTGGCATGGAAGTACGGGCTTTTTTGCACAAGAGTGTCTAATTCTTCAGAAGTATAACGTTTTTTGGTATCGAAGCCGTTGATTTCCATCCATGTGATGAATTTGGGGTGGTAAACGATAAACTCTTCGAAGCAATCGCCCACCTCATCAATGAAATCAATCGTAACGCCTTGGTCGTTGGGATTAACCTTTCTTCTACGCTTGTATACGGGCATGAATACCGGTTCGATGCCGCTGGAGGTTTGCGTTAAGATGCTGGTGGAGCCAGTAGGAGCTATGGTTAGGCAGGCAATGTTTCTTCTGCCGAATTGAACCATATCATTATACAGCTCGGGGTCGGCTTCTTTAATACGCAGAATAAAGGGATTGTTTTCCTCGCGCTTGGCATCGAAAATTTCAAACTTACCGCGTTCTTTGGCCATCTCCATGGAGCTTCGATAGGCCGACAATGCCAAAGTTTGTTGTACCTTTTCGGCAAAAGCCGTGGCTTCATCGGTGCCATAGCAGAAACCCATAGCTGCCAGCATATCGCCTTCGGCTGTGATGCCCACGCCGGTACGGCGACCTTTTAATGTTTTTTCGCGGATTTTGTGCCAAAGGTTGATTTCTGCACCCTTTACTTCCATACTTTCGGGGTCGGAATCAATCTTTTTGAGGATAAGGTCGATTTTTTCACTCTCCAAGTCAATAATGTCGTCCATAATGCGCTGAGCCAGCATCACATGTTTTTTGAAAAGTTCGAAATCAAATTCAGCCCAAGGAGTATATGGATTTTTTACATAGGAATATAGATTGATGGCCAAGAGGCGACAACTATCATAAGGACACAAAGGAATTTCGCCACAAGGGTTTGTGGATACGGTTCGGAAGCCCAAATCGGCATAACAGTCGGGAATGCTTTCTCGTAGGATGGTGTCCCAAAATAAAACGCCCGGCTCGGCACTGCGCCAAGCATTGTGTATGATTTTGTTCCACAATTCACGAGCTTGGATGGTCTTGGAATAAGCAGGTTGTGGACTATTGATGGGATATTGCTGCACATAGGGCTTATCGTCCGTAACGGCATGCATGAATTCATCGTCTATCTTTACCGATACGTTGGCTCCTGTCACTTTACCTTCTTCCATTTTGGCATCGATGAAACTTTCACTATCCGGATGTTTGATGGAGACGGAAAGCATCAAAGCTCCGCGACGACCGTCTTGAGCCACTTCGCGGGTAGAGTTGGAATATCGCTCCATAAAAGGAACCAAACCGGTGGAAGTGAGCGCCGAGTTTTTTACGGGTGAACCTTTGGGGCGTATGTGAGAGAGGTCATGCCCCACACCGCCACGACGTTTCATTAGTTGCACCTGCTCCTCATCTATCTTGATAACGGCGCCATAAGAGTCGGCAGAGCCATCTAATCCCACCACGAAACAGTTGGAGAGCGAAGCTACCTGAAAATCATTTCCGATACCGGTCATGGGGCTGCCTTGGGGCACAATGTAGCGGAAATGATCGAACAGCTCGAATAGTTCTTCGTGAGAAAGCGGATTGGGATACTTGGCTTCGATGCGGGCAACTTCTGCGGCAATACGATGGTGCATGTCGGCCGGTGTGCGTTCAAAGATATTGCCATCGCTATCCTTTAGGGCATACTTGGTGGCCCAAACTTTGGCTGCGAGTTCATCGCCACCGAAGTATTCAATGGATGAGCGGAAAGCTTCTTCGAACGAATAAGTCTGTTTGTCCATACTGCGAATAATATTTTGTGTGATGTAAATACTAATCGTGATTTTTCATCTTTTCTATTGTGAATGATGATGTAAAGGTATAAAATGATTTAATTGGAAAACTTGTGTGATGATGAGGTTTCCCAAAATAAAATATTAATATGCTGTTAAACAATAATTTATATTATTAACAATACACTAAAAGTTTTCCATTTATATTATTTCCGTTTTGTTAAATGCGTTTTGGATAAACAGAAAGTGGTGAGATGTCGTGTGAATGACTTATTTATTGTGGAATTCCAATCAGCTTGATAACGACTGTCATTAATGAAACGTGTACAATGGTGGCCAAAAGGGTCATTATCCATTGCACTCTTTTGTTGATTAGGATTGCACGGTTTAAATCATCTAATGTAAGCTCTCGTTCTGTGCAACCGATATAAGGCTTTTCGAAAATTTTTCCGAAATAGGAGTGCGAACCGCCGAATCTACAATCCAAAATAGCCGCCAGTGCACTTTCGGGGTATCCGCTATTGGGACTGGTGTGGCAGCGTGCATACTTTTTGACAAATCGGAAATGATTCATATTACCGGAAGCAAGTACCATCAGAAAAGCAGTGAGCCGGGCGGGGATGTAATTGACAAAATCGTCCAACTTGGCAGCGAAACG
>CAMFNC010000108.1 GCA_945965245.1 uncultured Porphyromonas sp.
CAGCTCCAGGCATGGGGCGTAAGGCGGTTTTGCTTTCGTTCGTTTTACCGCTGATACTTTTGCTGGTGGGTGCAACCGTTTTTATTGCCGTATGCCGTTGGAGTGAAGGATGGGCAGCCCTTGGCTCATTGGGTGTGGTGGTTGTATATTATGTGTTGCTGTATTTTGCCGAACCTCGGCTGCGTAACAGCATGACTTATTCGCTGGAAAAAATCAATGAGTAAATCAATATATTACTTATAAAGTGTGAACTATGCTAACTACGATTATTGTACTGGCTGTTATTGGTGCCATTGGCTCCGTTTTGCTGTTCGTTATCTCTAAGAAATTCGAGGTCAAAGAAGACCCGCGTATCGGTGAGATTTCGGCAGTATTGCCTCAGGCAAACTGCGGTGGCTGCGGATTTCCCGGCTGCTCGGCTTTTGCCAAAGCGTGTGCTGAGAGTGCCGATTTGGCAGGCCTGCGTTGTCCTGTGGGCGGTGATCCGGTAATGCAGAAGGTAGCTACCATTATGGGAGTTGCTGCCGGTGCTGCCGAACCGATGATTGCTGTGGTTCGATGCAACGGAACATGCGAAGCGCGTCCGCGAACCAACATTTACGATGGTGCCACCAGTTGCGCCATAGCCTCCACCTTGTTCAAGGGTGAGACAGATTGCAGCTTTGGTTGTTTGGGATTGGGTGACTGTGTGAAAGCGTGCGACTTCGACGCCATTCATATCAACCCCGAAACAATGCTGCCTGAAGTGACGGAAGATAAGTGCGTGGCGTGTGGTGCCTGCGTGAAGGCCTGCCCCAAAAGCATCATTGAATTGCGTCGCAAAGGACCGAAGAATAGACGCGTATTTGTATCGTGCGTTAATAAAGACAAAGGCGGTGTGGCCAAAAAAGCCTGTGCCAACGCTTGTATCGGTTGCAGTCTCTGTCAGAAACAGTGCAACTTCGAGGCCATCACCATCGAAAACAATCTCTCATACATCGACCACACGAAGTGCCGCTTGTGTCGCAAGTGCGTAGAGGTGTGTCCCACTCACGCCATTCACGATGTGAACTTCCCGCCGCGCAAACCGAAGGAAGAACAGCCCGCTGCTGCTCCCCAAGCCGCTGCTCAGGAAAATCAGAATACTAACACTTCTAAGGAGGCATAAATATTATGTTGAATACGTTTCGCATCGGGGGTATCCATCCACCCGAAAATAAAATCTCGGCAGGCAAACCTATCGTAGATTTGCCTCTGCCTAAAGTGGCCACCATCCCGCTGGGGCAGCATATCGGTGCTCCCGCAGCTGCCTGCGTTGCCAAAGGCGACAAAGTAAAGGTTGGTACGCTCATTGCCAAGGCCGGCGGTTTTGTATCGGCCAACATCCACAGCTCTGTTTCGGGCACAGTGGTCAAAATAGACACCACATACGATGCCAGCGGCTACAAGAAGCCTTGTATCGTAATTAATGTGGAAGGTGATGAATGGGAAGAAAATATCGACCGTAGCACAGACCTCGTGAAAGAAATAACGATGGAGAGCAAAGACATCATCGGCCGCATTTCCGAATGTGGTGTCGTGGGTCTGGGCGGTGCCACTTTCCCCACACACGTCAAGCTATCTGTGCCTCCTGGCAATAAAGCTGAATTGCTGATTATCAATGCCGTAGAGTGCGAGCCTTATCTTACAGCAGATGAAATGCTGATGATGGCCAAGGGTGAAGAAATTCTGGTGGGTGTTCGGATTTTGATGAAAGCTCTGGGCGTGGACAAGACTGTAATCGGCATCGAAAATAATAAACCCGAAGCCATCCGTCATATGACCTCATTGGCTGCCAATTATCCGGGTGTGGAAATCATGCCGCTGAAAGTGAAATATCCGCAAGGAGGAGAAAAACAACTCATCGATGCCGTGATGAAACGGCAAGTGAAGAGTGGTGCTCTGCCTATTTCTGCCGGTGCCGTGGTACAGAACGTGGGTACCGTGTTTGCTGTATATGAGGCCGTGCAGAAAAACAAACCTCTGGTGGAACGTATTTGCACTGTAACCGGAAAAAAACTGAGCAATCCGACCAACTTCCGTATCCGTATGGGTACGCCCATCGCACAGATTATAGAAGCTGCCGGTGGCATGCCGGAAGATACCGGTAAGGTGATTGGCGGTGGTCCGATGATGGGCAAGGCTTTGGTATCTACGGATATCCCCTTGACAAAAGGTTCCAGTGGTGTGCTGTTGCTCTCCAGAGAAGAAAGCGAACGTAAGCCGATGCAAAATTGCATTCGCTGCGCCAAGTGCGTAAACGTTTGTCCCATGGGTTTGAACCCGGCATTCTTGATGCGCGATGTGCAATACAAGGATTGGGAAACCTGCGAAAAGAACTATGTGGTGGACTGTATCGAATGCGGTTCATGCAGCTTTACCTGCCCCGCTAACCGTCCGCTCTTGGATCATATCCGCATGGGCAAGCAAACGGTAATGGGTATTATACGATCAAGAAAGAAATAATGCCTTATGGAAAATAAACTAATCGTATCTCCTTCGCCACATATTCACAGTGGCGACAGTGTCAGCAAAAATATGTATGCTGTGCTGATTGCCCTGGTGCCGGCTTATGCCGTATCGCTGGTGCAATTCGGTTTGGGTGCAGCAGTCACCATGTTGCTCTGCGTGGCAGCTTGTGTACTGGTAGAATATTTAATTACCCGTTTCATGCTGAATCGTCCGGCTACCATTACCGATGGGTCTGCCATCCTTACGGGTGTGCTTTTGGCCATGAACCTGCCGTCCAACCTGCCTTGGTGGATTACCGTTATTGGTGCTATCATTGCCATAGGTTTGGGTAAAATGGTTTATGGTGGATTGGGCGGCAATATCTTCAACCCTGCTTTGGTAGGACGTGTTTTCCTTTTGATTTCATTCCCGGCTCAAATGACCACATGGGCCACTCCTCATCAGTTGGGTGCCTATATGGATGCCGCCACCGGGGCTACACCTCTGGGATTGATGAAAGCCATTATCCACGGAGCACCGGGTGTGGGTTGGGAACAATTACCTTCGGCCTTAAACCTATTCTTGGGTGTGCAAGGAGGTTCGTTGGGTGAAGTGAGTGCCGTGGCTTTGTTGCTCGGCTTCGTGTTCTTGCTGTGGAGAAAGGTTATCACCTGGCATATTCCCGTATCTATTTTGGGTACTGCGTTTATCTTTGGTGGTATCATGTATCTGATTAATCCGACTCTTTATCCTGCACCTTGGTACCACTTGTGTTCAGGAGGTCTGATGTTGGGTGCCATCTTCATGGCCACAGACTATGTGACTTCGCCGATGTCTAAGACCGGACAATTGATTTATGGTTGCCTTATCGGCTTGATTACCATGCTCATTCGTCTGTTCGGTGCATATCCCGAAGGCGCATCATTTGCCATTCTGATTATGAATGCCTTTACTCCGCTGATTAATAATTACTTCAAACCTAAACATTTCGGAGGCACCAAGTAATGAAAAAGTTATCATCTACATTACCTAATATGTTGCTTTCCCTGACGGGTATTTGCATCCTTGTGGCTGCAATCTTGGGGGCAATGCACGATGTTACAGCCGATCCTATTGCAGCGGCTGAGACCAAAGCACTGGTAGAAGCCATTCAGAAAGTGGCTCCGAAGTTTGATAATGTGCCTGCCAATGAGGCTATGTCTGTATTGGTGGAAGGCGATACCGACTCGCTAAAAGTATATCCGGCCAAGCAAGGTGGCCAGTTCGTGGGTTGTGCTGTGGAATCTTATACCAATAAGGGCTTTAGCGGCTTTGTATCTATCATGGTTGGCTTCGATGCCGAAGGCAAAGTGGTGGATTATTCGGTTTTGAAGCACTCCGAAACACCGGGATTGGGCTCCAAAATGCAGGAATGGTTTCATGCTCCATCTAAAACCGGTAACGTGCAAGATATTAGAGGCTTAAATATGGCAGAGATGCAAACTCTATCCGTGAGCAAAGACGGCGGCAAGTTGGATGCCATCACAGCAGCCACTATCAGTAGCCGTGCTTTTGCCGATGCCATTAACCGTGCATACAAAGCATTTCAACAAGTACAGAAAGGAGGAAATGAGTAATGAATCCGCTGAAAATAATTAAGAATGGTATTCTGACCGAAAACCCGACATTCGTATTGCTGTTGGGTATGTGCCCCACATTGGCCACAACATCTTCTGCCATCAATGGTATGAGTATGGGACTTGCCACTATGTTTGTGCTCATTTGCTCCAATACGGTAATCTCCCTGATTAAAAATCTGGTGCCCGACCAAGTGCGCATTCCCGCATATATTGTGGTGATTGCCGGTTTCGTAACGGTGCTGGAAATGGTGATGAAGGCCTATGTGCCGGCTTTATATGCTAGCCTTGGACTGTTTATTCCGCTGATTGTGGTAAACTGTATTGTGTTAGGTCGTGCCGAATCTGTAGCGGCCAAAAGCGGCATTGTACATTCCGCTTTCGATGGCGTGGGTATCGGTTTAGGCTTCACCTTGTCGCTTACATTGCTCGGTTTCGTGCGCGAATTCCTCGGTACCGGCAAAGTGTTCGGTGCTACATTCTACCCCGAAGAGTATGGCTCACTGGTTTTCATTCTGGCTCCCGGTGCTTTCTTAGTATTGGGCTTGCTCCAAGGATTGGTTCGTGCCATTGGCAATAAGAAGAAATCCTAATCTCAAAAAAGGAATAACACTATGTATTATCTTCTCATATTTATTTCGGCAGTCTTTGTTAATAATGTTGTACTGTCACAGTTTTTAGGAATTTGCCCTTTTCTGGGTGTATCTAAAAAAGTAGATACTTCCATGGGTATGGGTGCAGCTGTAACTTTCGTTATGGCCATTGCCACGATTGCCACTTGGTTGGTGCAGACATTTATTCTCACTCCGCTGGGCATTGACTATATGCAGACCATTGCATTCATTCTGATTATCGCAGCTTTGGTGCAAATGGTGGAAATCATACTCAAGAAAGTATCTCCTTCGCTTTATCAGGCTTTGGGTGTATTCCTCCCCCTGATTACCACCAACTGTGCCGTTTTGGGTGTGGCTATCTTGGTAATCCAGAAGAATTATAA
>CAMFNC010000109.1 GCA_945965245.1 uncultured Porphyromonas sp.
ATGATTTATGCTTCTATCTTCCTGATGCGTCGGCAAAACAAAAACCAAACGGATGGCAAATATTGAGCCTCCGGTCAAACCAATTATATTTTTAATGACAAAGAAAACAACTCCGGCAAAACCGACTCACACTAAAGTACACAATGTGCAGAATTTTACTGTGACCGAACCGGCTGAGCTTTTGGAGTATTTGCTCAAGAATGCTTTTCCTGAGCGCAGTCGCACCTCAGTGAAACAGCTGTTGCGTGACGGCTATTTTGCCGTCAATGGCGAGCGAACTTCGCAATTCGACCGCCCGTTGGGTATTGGTGATGTGGTATCGCTGATGCCCAATCCGCGCCCGGAGGCACTGCGGCATCCTCTGATCAAATTATTATATAGCGATGATTATATAGTGGTTATAGAGAAGCAGGCGGGCATTTCCACAGTGGCCAGCGGTACCGACCATAAGAATACGGCACTGCGTATCACTTCTGATTACCTGAAGCATGTGGAGCCGGGTAGCATGATTTTTATGCTGAACCGTTTGGACAAAGAAACCGCCGGCATTATTCTCTTTGCTCGTGACCACGAATTGCAACAGCAAATCATTGCCAACTGGCGCAAGGTGATTACATTGCAGCGCTTTATGGTGGTGGCAGAGGGGCAACCCGAAGAGGACGAAGGGCTGCTCAAAGGAGGCGAAGCCAAGGAAAAGAAAGAAAAAAACGGTGCACATGGCGCACGTTGCAAGTCTTTTGTGCCCGAAGGCATCGGGACAGCCCAATACAAGGTAATGAAGCGCGGGGTGTACAATTGTATGCTGCGTGTCGATTTGATAAAAGGACGTAATCCGCAGATTCGTAAACAACTGGCGGAGATGGGAATGCCTGTGGTGGGAGATTATCACAAAGGCAGTAAGCAAAAGAAACTGAATGCGTTGGCGTTGCTTTGTACCCGATTGGAATTTATACACCCGGTTACGCACGAAAAGATGGTTTACAACCTGCCCGTACCCTCTACATTCAATAAGTGGGTGCGCCTATCCACTCCTCGTGATATGACGGAAAAGGGTGATACTAAGATTTGAATTAAAACCTTAAATAATTATTTAAATGAATCGTACTGCATTAATCTGTCGTGCCAACAAGTTGTGGATAGTATTGTTCCTCACTTTGTTGCCATTGGCTGCATCTGCTCAGATGCTCGAAAACGTGGTGGTATGGAAACATGCCCTCAAAAAAGGTGCCACAGATACCGAAAGAATCCTTGAATTTTCGGCTACTCCCAAGGAAGGATGGCACGTCTATGATATGAATCTGCCTGAAAATGGGCCGCAGAGCACGGAATTGACTATCGAGAAGATAGAAGGGGCAGAGTTGGTGGGCAAACCTTATACCAACATTAAACCTGATGAGGTGTTTGATAATAGTTTTGGCATGAATTTGCGTTGGTATCACTCCGAGGTGATTTTCAGCCAAAAACTCAATATAACAGACGAGGCGACCTTTGCTCTGTCCGGTTATATGCGCTATATGGCGTGCAATGATGAAACTTGCACGCCTCCCACCAATTATGAGTTTACGCTGAACTCGGCTGCTCCTACCGGCGAAGCTGCTGCCGTGGCTGCCGAAGAAACTCCTGCCATCAAAATGACTGCTGCCGCCATGGATGCCGAAAAGCGTACCAATGCCGAAAAGCTGGGACGTTTACCCGAACTCTGGACGCCTGTGGTGGATCAGCTCAAGAGTTTTGGTGATGCTACTTTGAGCCAAACCGATAGCTCTCTTTGGAAAGTATTTATTTATGGCTTTTTGGGAGGTTTGGTAGCTCTGCTTACACCCTGCGTGTGGCCGATGATTCCGATGACGGTCAGCTTCTTCCTCAAACGAAGCAAAAATCGCAAACGTGCCATTCGTGATGCCATTACTTATGGTTTGGGTATTATTATCATTTATCTGACTTTGGGATTGCTCATTACCGTTATATTTGGTGCCAGTGCTCTGAACAGCTTGAGCACCAGTGCGGTATTTAATATCATCTTTTTCCTCTTGTTGGTATTCTTTGCCATCTCTTTCTTTGGTGCCTTCGAAATTGTGCTACCTGCCAAGTGGACAAACAAGATGGATGCCAAGGCAGATAGCACCACCGGCCTTCTTTCCATTTTCTTCATGGCATTTACGTTGGTGTTGGTATCTTTCTCCTGCACAGGTCCGATTATCGGTACGCTGTTGGTGGAAGCTGCTACCATGGGGTCTTGGTTAGGTCCGGCCATCGGGATGTTTGGCTTTGCCCTGGCTTTGGCTTTGCCTTTCTCTCTTTTTGCTATTTTCCCGAATATGCTTCAGTCCATGCCCAAGAGTGGCGGTTGGCTGAATTCTGTTAAGGTGGTATTGGCTTTCTTTGAATTGGCTCTTTCGTTCAAGTTCCTTTCTGTTGCAGACTTGGCATACGGCTGGCATATTTTGGATCGCGAAGTTTTTGTGTCGTTGTGGATAATCATTTTTGCACTGCTCGGTTTGTATCTTTTGGGTAAAATCCGCTTCTCTCACGACAGCCCGGTGGATTATGTATCGGTGCCTCGCCTTTTTATGGGGATTATATCATTGGCCTTTGCCGTGTATATGGTTCCCGGATTGTGGGGTGCTCCGCTCAAATCCATCAGTGCATTTGCTCCACCTTTGAATACACAAGATTTTAACCTCTATGATGGCGAAGTGCATGCCGAATTCAAAGATTATGAAGCCGGTATGGAATACGCTCGCCAAAACAGTAAGCCGGTACTTATCGACTTTAGTGGATATGGCTGTGTAAACTGCCGTAAAATGGAAAATTCGGTTTGGATGAATCCTGCCGTGAGCAATATGCTCAATGAGGATTATGTGCTGATTACCTTGATGGTGGATGACAAGACCGACTTGCCCGAACCCATCGAAGTGACCGAAAATGGCCGCACGCACAAATTGCGTACCGTGGGTGATAAATGGAGTTATTTGCAACGCAGTAAGTTCAATTCCAATGCCCAACCGTTCTATGTGCCGTTGGACCATAAGGGTCTTCCTTTGGGACCTTCTCGTCAATACAATGAGAACGTGGAGGAATATTTGAAGTTCCTGCGCTCCGGTATCAGCGAATTCAAAAAACGCAATTAGCCCCATTACTCGTAATGCACACTCGCGAAGAACAACTCAGCGCATTCAGCCGTCTTTTGGACGTGCTGGATCGCTTGCGGGTGGAGTGCCCGTGGGATCGCAAGCAAACGAACGAAAGCCTGCGTTGCAATACCATCGAAGAGGTCTATGAGTTATCAGAAGCCTTGCAGGCCGATGTGCCGGAAGAAATCCGCAAAGAATTGGGTGATGTGCTATTGCATGTCTGTTTTTATGCCAAAATTGCAGATGAAAAAAAACATTTTGATTTTGCCGATGTGGCGAATGGTATTGCCGATAAATTAATCTTCCGCCATCCACATATTTATGGAGATATGCAGGCCGATACTCCGGAGGCAGTGGAACGAAACTGGGAGCAAATCAAACTGAAGGAGAAAGATGGCAATAAAACGGTTTTGGGAGGCGTTCCTTCCGGCCTGCCTTCGCTCATCAAAGCAATGCGCATCCAAGACAAAGCTAGAGGTGTGGGGTTCGATTGGGAAAATCGTGAAGACGTATGGGATAAAGTGCGCGAGGAGATGACAGAATTGCGCGAAGCCGTACAGTCCGACTCCGAAGATGCCATGGAAGAAGAGTTTGGCGATGCGTTATTCAGTTTGGTCAATGCCGCCCGGCTCTACAAAATCAATCCGGATAACGCATTGGAGCGCACCAATCGCAAATTCATTCGCCGTTTTGGATATATCGAAACACACGCCCAGGCTTTGGGTCTGAATATAAAAGATATGACTTTGGCTCAAATGGAAGCTTTTTGGCAGGAAGCTAAGAAGCAGGAATAACGCAACTTTATAGTGCACTTGGATGCACTTTCTTTATAAATGTCTGGTATGGCCGCCGGTCTTGTGGCAATACCAGACATTTTTTATTCTTACAGCCACAACAAATTATATTTATTTGCTTGTTTCTTGAACGCATAGATGGTTTGTGCGGTTTTGATTGTGGGGCATCCTGATTGTTTTTTGCTATTTTCTTACTACTATCACATCTCTAAACAACAAAATGTTGAAATAAAATGACAATAATTTGTTATGTGAAAAATAATCATTATCTTTGCACCCAAAATAAAGTATAACAGTTTAATTTGTG
>CAMFNC010000110.1 GCA_945965245.1 uncultured Porphyromonas sp.
CTATCCATACGAGAGATAATAACGGAAGGCAGCCTGATTTTATTGCCGGTCTTTCTGCTCACCCTATGGGGCATCCTGCAAAAAAGGCGCATGCTGCCTCTTCGCATAAAAGCCTTTTTGACTTCACGTTTTCATCGGCACATCGTGCTTCTGCGAGCTTTTCACTTCAAAATAATCCGAGGCCAAACGCCTCCTGCCATCAGTGAAGAAACAAACATTTGCCGGAATTGCGGTACTGCCTACATCGGCAACTATTGCAACCGCTGCGGACAGAGCCGCAATACACCCCGGTATAATATGAGCAATGCCTTGAGGCATATAGCCGGAGGTTTCTTGAACATCGACAACGGATTCGGACACACGCTCATAGATCTGCTCCATCGTCCGGGCTATATGATTAGCGATTTCATCGGCGGCAAACGAGCTTCCTATTTCCGTCCGTTTCAGACCTTGTTCGTTCTGGCTGCCGTCTACATCATGATTGTACAATTGATAGACCCCGATGCGTTAAGCAAAAAGAATATTTTCAAAACCCAAGAGAACCATTATGCAGCCACTGCCGCCCCGGGTCAATCGGGGCGTGCAGACACTGTTTCGCTGAATTTGTCGGAAGAGCCAAAAGATTCGACCAGTATTCTATTCCGAAGTATTACCAACATCGAGAAGAAAATCACTCAATCGGTCCAAAACTCTCCCTTGGGGATGAGAATATGGAATTTGCTGAAAAGTTGGACGCAAAGCAACAAAGCATTCCATATCATCGTAACCTTGCCCCTATTTGCAGTGAGCACCCGGTTTGTTTTCCGCCGCAAAAAATATCAACCGAAATACAATACCACCGAGCACATTTTCATACAAACCTATATTGCCTGTCAAATTCTTTTGCTCAGCATCATCGTGCTCCCCCTGCACGGCTATGCCCAAATCAACAAACTGTACGATTTGCCTCTGTGGGGTATCTTTACTTTGTTTTGCTGGGACTATAAGCAATTGTATCGCTGTAGTTGGTGGAGTAGCTTCTGGCACACCGCTCTGATGTTTCTTCTCAGCTCTCTGATACTGATACTCATTGCCATACTGGCCACATTCAGAGTCATCTTCCTATTTGATACAATCTGAAGCTTCCGAGCCTATTCATAGCCTAAAATTAAGGGCTGCCTTCATCTCGAGGGCAGCCCTTATTGCATGAAAATAAGTCGATTAAGTCAATTGGTTTAGCAGCAACGAAAGTCTGCCAGGTCTTCCTTGCGGAAACGGCTGATATAGCCGATATTCTTGTCATATTCTGCTTCCACATAGGCTGTGAATACACGTGCCGAAGTATCGAACATGGCATCGCGAGATGCGTCACGCACCAGCAAGTGAGCCATCACCACGTATCCGGCCATCTCCACCAAACGGCGAGACATCAGGTCGAGGTACTCTTGGTCTTTGCATTCCATCACTTCGTTTACGGTCTGTTCGTAACGGTCTGCAAGGCTGCGCAAACGTTCCATCAGGGGCTTCATTTCGGATTTTACCTCATTTTGCTCCATACGGCGCATGTGTTCGAGGTAAGTGCCGTTGGTCACATAGCGGATGGCAGCCACCACCTGAAGCTGTGTGGTACCTTCGTAAATAGATGTGATGCGCACATCGCGGTGCAGACGTTCGCAGGTATAATCCTTCATAAAGCCGGAGCCGCCGTGTACCTGCACACAGTCATATACATTTTGGTTGGCAAACTCACTACCCAAGCCCTTGGCCAGCGGTGTGAAACTGTCTGCCCATTTGGCGTACTGCTTGTTTTCGCTGCGCTCTTCGGGAGTCAGTTTGCGTTCTTTGGCTATGTCATCCAAGATTTTATACATATCCACATAACGGGATGTTTCGTAGAGCAATGCGCGTGAAGCATCCAACTTGGCTTTGATGCGAGTGAGCATTTCTGCCACAGCGGGAATTTCGATGATGGCTTTGTCGAACTGGCGGCGTTCGCGTGCGTATGACACGGCTTCGCGATAAGCAGCTTCGGAGATACCCACACTCTGAGCGGAGATACCGAGGCGTGCACCGTTCATCAGTGCCATTACATATTTAATCAAACCGAGGCGGCGACTGCCCACCAATTCGGCCTTGGCATTCTTGAATGTCAATTCGCAAGCGGGTACACCTTTGATGCCCATCTTGTTTTCGATGCGACGAACATCCACACCGCCGTTACGCTTGTCGTAGATAAACATGGAGAGGCCGCGGCCATCGCGAGTACCTTCTTCCGAACGAGCCAATACGAGGTGAATGTCCGAGTCGCCATTGGTAATGAAGCGTTTCACACCGTTGAGATACCAGCAATCTTTGGCTTCGTTGTAAGTGGCTTTGAGCATCACTGCTTGGAGGTCCGAACCGGCATCCGGCTCGGTGAGGTCCATACTCAAAGTTTCGCCTTGGCAAGCACGGGTTATATATTTTTCTTTCTGCTCTTCCGAACCGAATTCGTAGATGGTTTCGGCGCAGTCTTGTAATCCCCAGAGGTTTTCGAAGCCCGCATCGCTGCGGCTTACCATATCGGCAGCCATCATATAAGGCACGGTGGAGAAGTTCAGACCACCATAGCGACGCGGCATGGAAATGCCGTTCAGACCTGCCAAACGAGTAGCTTCGAGGTTTTGCATCGTGCCCGCAGGCATCACGGCGCGTTTGTTCTCCACATGGCAACCGTCTTTATCCACTTGTTCGGCATTCGGGGCAATAATATTAGCACAAATGTCGCCCACCTCCTGCAATACACGTTCATAGCTGTCCATGGCATCTTCAAAGTCCACGGGCGCATAGTCGTAGTGCTGTTGGTCAGTATAGTTACGTTCTTTTAGCTCCACGATTCGCTTCATGAGCGGATCGGTGAGGTGAAATCTCAGTTCCGGAGTATCTGTATAGAAATTAGCCATGACTTTTTATTTCGTGTTTTGTTTGTAATACTTAATCATCTTGGGCAATACCTCTTCGATTTCGCCGGTAATCACATAGTCTGCAATGGCATTGATGGGAGCATCGGGGTCGTTATTCACAGAGATGATAATGCCGCTATCCTGCATACCCGACACGTGTTGGATTTGACCGGATATACCGCAAGCGATGTAGAGTTTGGGACGCACGGTAAGCCCCGTTTGACCAATCTGACGGTCATGTGATACAAAGCCAGCATCCACGGCGGCACGGCTGGCACCCACTTCGGCATTAAGCACTTTGGCCAGGTCAAAAATGAGGTCGAAGTTTTCTTTAGAACCCACTCCGTATCCGCCTGCCACGATAATAGGGGCTTCTGCCAGATGATTTTGTGCTTTTTCCACATGGCGTTCGATTACCTCCACCACGAAATCGGCATCACACACATAGTCTGCCACCTTGTGGTTGAGCACTTCGCCTTGGTATCGGGCATCCAACACCTCTTTTTTCATCACCCCTTGGCGCACCGTGGCCATTTGAGGACGATTTTTAGGATTGACGATACAAGCCACAATGTTGCCACCAAATGCCGGACGAATTTGATAGAGCAGGTTTTCGTAGGTTTTGCCCTCTTTAGCATCGGTATAGCTACCGATTTCCAATGAGGTACAGTCGGCTGTCAGACCACTGATGAGCGTGGACGAAACGCGCGGCCCCAAGTCACGACCCACCACCGTGGCTCCCATCAGGCAGATTTGAGGCTGCTCGGTACGGAAGAGTTTTTCCAAAATCACAGTATGGGGGATGGAGGTATAAGGATAAAGGCGGGTATCATCGAAGATATGCACTCGGTCTGCACCATAAGGCATAATTTGCTCTTCCACGCCCTGCAATCTACTGCCAATAACGACTGCTTCAAGTTGGCATTTCAATTCATTGGCCAGAGTGCGACCTTTGGTAAGCAATTCCAAGCTCACTTCCGCCACGCGCCCGGCCTCTTCTAATTCGCAATATACAAATAAGTTATTCATCGTTTTGTCTTATTAAATAGGTTGGGCTTAGCCAATGGTATGATTAGCTATCAGTTCTTTCATCAGCGTTTCTATATCGGCATCGGCAGCCGTCAGCGTTTTGCTTTCTTTGGCCTGGAAGCTGATGTTCTGCACCGTGTTTACTTTGGTGGGCGAGCCGGCCAATCCGCACTGCTGCACATCGGCATTTACATCCGTCACGTTCCACTCTTGCAGATTGAGATACGGGCGTGATTCATATAGCGATTCGTATTGCACACCGCGTTCGCGCTTTTCACTAGGCGAAAGGGCATATTTATATTTCTGAATCCATTTGGCATTGCGTGGACGGCAGGGTGCTGCCGAATTGTTTACCGTGATAACGAGGGGCATGGGAGCCTTTACCGTTTCCACTCCGCCGTCGATATGACGCCGCACAGTCACCTTACCGTTTTCGATGTTCAGGATTTCTTCGGCATATGTGATTTGCGGGATGCCCAACTTCTGAGCCACCTGCGGACCCACTTGTGCCGTATCGCCGTCGATGGCTTGGCGACCGCCAAGGATGATATCGAAATCGCCAATCTTGCGAATAGCCATGGAAAGAGCGTATGAGGTGGCCAACGTATCGGCTCCGGCAAAAGCTTTGTCAGAAAGCACATAACCATTGTCCGCCCCACGGAACAGCCCTTCGCGAATGATTTCGGCTGCACGTCCGGGACCCATGGTAAGCAGCGTAACGGTGCTACCCGGATTAGCATCCTTAATTCTCAATGCCTGCTCCAATGCGTTCAGGTCTTCGGGGTTGAAAATCGCCGGCAATGCAGCACGATTCACCGTGCCGTCGGCCTTCATGGCATCTTTACCCACATTGCGTGTATCGGGTACTTGCTTGGCCAATACTACAATCTTCAGATTCATATTCTACGTTGATTTAATTATCCAATGCAATATTTTTCGGCACAACCTATATATTAATGGTGTCTACCGATATGACAAAGATAAGAAAAAACCTTTACGTTGCACAAAAATACGCCATTTGTGCATAATCATTCTAAATTCTATTCTTTGGGGGTGCTGAAAAAAACGATGCATAAATTGAATCTATTTTATGTATAAAATATGAGTAAAATATGCATAAAATGAAATCGTTTTATGCATAAATTTTTTCGCAATATTTGCTGCCTTCGTTTCTTTGTCGGTTAATAGTGCTATTTTTGCAACAATATGAACCAATCGGCAAAATAGAAACGCCTTATGCAAGATAAGATCGAAAAGCTTTTGGAGGAAATCCGAAACACCTCTGCCAAGCGTGCAGAAGAAGCGGAAGAACTGCGCATCAAATATCTAAGTAAGAAAGGAGCCATTGCGGCACTTTTCGATGAATTTAAGAATGTGCCCAACGAGCATAAAAAACTCATGGGACAGAAATTGAACGAACTAAAAGCGTATGCCATCGAACGTATCCGCACACTGAAAGAAGAGTCAGAAAAGGGAGCTGCCCAAGCAGAAAACCTTATTGACTGGAGTCGCACGGCATATCCCACGCCATTGGGCACACGCCACCCCATTTCGCTGGTGGAAGAGGAAATCTGCAACATCTTCGGACGCATGGGATTTAACATTGCCGAAGGGCCTGAAATCGAAGACGACTGGCATGTGTTTTCTGCCATGAATTTTGCCGAGGATCACCCCGCTCGCGATATGCAAGATACGTTCTTCATTGCTCACCACCCGGACGTATTGCTGCGCACCCATACCAGTAGTGTGCAGAGCCGCACAATGGAAACCACGCAACCGCCCATCCGCGTAATCTGCCCGGGGCGCACCTATCGCAATGAAGCCATCTCCTATCGTGCCCATTGCTTTTTCCATCAGGTGGAAGCCTTATATATAGATAAGCATGTTTCCTTTGCCGATCTGGAGCAAGTGCTCTTGCAGTTTGCCCGTGAAATGTTCGGAGCTGACACCAAAATCCGTTTGCGCCCCAGCTATTTCCCCTTTACCGAACCCAGTGCCGAAATGGATATTTCGTGCAATATCTGCGGCGGCAAGGGATGCAACTTCTGCAAACATACCGGTTGGGTGGAAATTCTCGGATGCGGCATGGTGGATCCCAATGTGCTGGAAAACTGCGGCATAGACAGCTCTAAATACAGCGGCTACGCCTTGGGGATGGGTATCGAACGCATCACCAATCTGAAATATCGCGTAAAAGACCTGCGCCTTTTCTCCGAAAACGACCAGCGTTTCTTGGATCAATTCAAAGGTGTACTCTAATAGGTACCGGAATGCAAAAAAAGGAACGCTATCAGGCTGTAATAGACTACTTCTCCGCCACCATTCCGGTAGCGGAAACCGAATTGCTTTACCACTCTCACTTTGAATTGCTGGTAGCGGTTATGCTATCAGCACAGTGTACAGATAAGCGTGTGAATATGGTTACACCGGCTTTGATGGCAGCCTTTCCGGATGCCCAAACCATGGCACGCGCCACAGCCGAAGACATCTTCCCCTATATCCGCAGTGTCAGTTATCCGAATAGCAAAGCCAAACATCTGGCAGAAATGGCTCGCCGTCTGATGCAGGATTTCGGAGGTATGGTGCCGGATACGATGGAGCAACTGACCTCGCTACCGGGCGTTGGGCGCAAAACAGCCAACGTGATGCTGGCAGTGGCCTTTGACCGCGCAGCCATGCCGGTGGATACACACGTCTTTCGCGTATCCAACCGCATCGGTTTGGTCACGAATACCAAAACGCCTCTGGAAACGGAGCGCGAACTGGTCAAATATTTTCCTGCCGACCTGCTATCCACGGCACACCATTGGCTCATCCTGCATGGTCGCTATGTGTGCACCGCCCGGCAGCCGCACTGCGCCGAATGCGGCATCAGCCATTGCTGCAAATATTTCTCTAAGCACCACCATACCGCTCATACAAATCATGGAACAGATCGAAACCTCTGAAACGTTTTTTACCAATGACCCCATAGACCTCACATCCCTTCCACAAGCGGAGGCATTGGTATTCGAACCTTTGGAAAAGAAATTTATTCGTGTCATGTATGCACAGTGTCTTGTGGCATGGATGTCTTTGATAGGTATCGGATGGGCAGGCTTCGCCATTGCCGACTTCCTGGGTTGGTGGATTTGGGCACTGGCCCTCACCGCACTGTTTTTTATCTGCATGAGCTTCAATCTGACGGTGATGCGCAGAGCCTATCGTTTCCGAGGCTATGCCATGCGCGAGGAAGACATTTCGTATCGCCGTGGCATCTTCTTTACCAAAATCCACACCATACCTTACAACCGGGTGCAACAAGTACGCATAGCGCAGGATATATTTGACCGCATAGCTGGACTGTATAGCATTACCGTGCACACCGCTGCTCAAACAGGTGAAGGAGTATCTATTTATGGACTGCAAAAGGAAACTGCCGAACAAATCAAAGCATACGTCTTGGCCAAGATAGACCACCCATGAAAAAGCACGCCGCCAAAGATTTTTCAGACTTCCGGCGCATGAGTCCGGAGGCCATTGTAATATTATTTCTACACCACATTCGCACGCTTTTCAATCATTTTTGGGGTGTATTTATCCTGATGTTTTTTTCTCGTTGGAAAGGGCTGCATATATTTCTTTATTCGGTATTAGTCATCATAACCTTGGCTGTCATATTGACATTTGGCAAGTATCTATTCACACGATTTTGCATCCAAGGCAGCCTCTTATATATTCGTGGAGGCTGGCTGGGTAGGCATAACGATACCATTCCGCTGGACAAGGTGTATGCCCTGCGCACCAAGCGCGGTTTCTTTTACCAAATGGTGGACATGGTGAGCGTATCATTCGACACTCTCGCCACACAATCCACAGAGGTGGAACTGATACTGACGGAAGAGGACTTGGCGTTGCTGATAGAAACCATCTACCGGCAAACCGGGCATCGCATAGCCGTAAAAGCACAAACCAAGAAAACCGTCCGAGAGCAACAACCCGATTTGCAACCGCCAGCCGCCGAACAAGCCGAAATGGTGCAGTATAATCTGCAGCAGCTCATCATGGGAGCCGTGACCCAAAATCATTTAAAAGGCGTGGGACTGGTGGCAGCCCTGCTCTTTTCGGTTTTACAAGATTTAGACAATGTATTTTTCGACCTCAAAAAGCATATCAACCGGTTGGACGAAACCATGACGGGCATCGAATATTCATGGATGGGTGTATTGGTTGTTTTTGTACTCTTTTACCTCGGCACGCTGATGATATGGGTGATTTATGTGGTGGTCAAAGAATACGGACTAACCTTGAGTATCTCCCCCGACGCATTGGGTTACGAAGCAGGTATGCTTACACATAAGGCGGTCAGCATTCGTAAAAACAAAATCGTGGGTATCACGCTGAAAGAAAATCCGGTGGAGAAGCGATTGGGACTCTGCACCCTGCGCATCGAACAAGCCGAGCAAGCCGTTGGTGCTGAAAAAGACAAGACATTCAAGAAATTTGCGTTATACGGATGGTACCACCGGAATTTGATTTTGGATTGGTGGCAGCAGGATTTGCAGCTATCGGACATCCAACCTCTTCGTTCGGGTATCGGTTTGTTTTGGTACGAAGTCATGATGCAGATGCTTATCATCATTCCGATTACCGTTATCATCATGCTGGCTCTGCCACTTTGGAGCGGCATCATACTGATAGCATTGGCTCTGGCATACAGCGTGGCCAGCGGCATACTGCGAATGCGACATAGCGGCATGGCACTATCCGCAAAACAACTAATCGTATACAGCGGCATATGGGCCAGAAAATGCACTCTGCTACCCATAGACAAAGTGGAAGGCGTAGTGCTCTGTCAGAGCTTCATTCAGCGCAGAAGCCGGCGTGCATCCCTTGTGCTCCTTTCCATGGGACAGTCTTACCGGGTGCGCAGCCTGCCTCATGCCGATGCGGCTCATCTGCGCGACCTGGTGCTTTATCGCATTGAGTCCAAACGCCCTCAGTCAGTCGGCCAGCAAATCGCATAAGAAGGCATTCGCCACATAACCCACCAAATCCTGAGGCGCAATGCAGAGTTGCAGCCCACGCACACCGGCACTCACATAAATCAGGTCATAATCCATGAGTGTGGCATGAAAATAAGTGGGAAACGGTTTCTTCATCCCGATGGGGCAACAGCCACCCCGGATATAGCCCGTAAGTGGCAATAAGTCTTTCTGTGCTATCAAATTGGCTTTTTTATTGCCCGACACCTTGGCTGCCTTTTTCAGGTCCACCTCTTCCGCCCCTGGTATCACACAGACAAAGTGCCCGGTGCGGTCGCCTTGCAACACCAAAGTTTTGAATACCCGGCAGATGTCTTTGCCCAAACTCTCTGCCACATGTTCGGCAGAGAGGTCTTTTTCGTCTACCTCATACGGCACCAGCGTATAGGATACACGGGCGGCATCCAATAGACGCGCCACATTGCTTTTTGTCGCTTTCTTGCTCATCGTGATTCAGTATCGCCTGCCACTTTTCTCATAACGCGCTTCCTGCTCGCTGCGGAGCTTTTCCGTCACTTCATCACGAGTGGAGAGAAAAGAAAATACATCCCGTATATTGGCACAATTTTCTATATCCAAAACATGAGGTGCCAGACGCAGAGCAATGATTTTCTTACAACTATCGAACGAAGGCATCTTGCATAGATTTTTGAATTGCTCGGCAGTAATGCCGGCATTGCGCGACAATAACTGGAAAGCACGTTTGTAATCCGACTCGAAGGAACAGTGTCGCAGTTCATCCACCATCTCGGCGTATGTGTGGGGTGATATCGGATACAGCAAATCGTTCAAGCTATTGTATATCTTCCGGCCATCCATTCCCCACGAATTATCGTAAGAGTCCCAATAATCGTCATAATCATACCCACGACCACGATAATGACCAGGCAACTCTTTCTCCATATCCAGAACCAGAATACCCGAACCCGAATAATGCGTAAAATCTCTAAAGATGGTAACCATCCGACTGCCTCTGCCGTTATCGGCAGGTATATCCACCCGAATGCGGTATGTGCCCCAAGACCCGGAAATAAAACAACTGAATGTCAAATCACTAATCGGTTCGTCATTGAGATACACCACCATCGGGCGGCTCTTAATCCTCAGTGAAATACCGTTTACCTCTTGTGCCGATGCACCGATGCAGAGCATCAGTGCCATCATCCATAATATTTTTTTCATAACCCTATTTTTTTATTATATATCCTAAAATTACATTTCTTTTTTGAACATGGCTATCCACCAAAGAGATATGAAGCATTTTTCGGGCTTCACACACCTTCTTACCGAGGCGGATTTTGCCCGCGTGCAATACCTGCAAAAATTTTATGTATAAAACGATTTCATTTTATGCATATTTTTTTTGCAACTTATGCATATTTCAGCATACATTACGCCGTTATATCGAGTGGGTATGCAACTCATAGAAATTTTAGGCGGAGGCTTATGCCGTAATGCGAGTCGGTAACCGGAAAAGATTGGTCGGTGACCAGCGGACGGTTGTCGGTGCGGTCATAGAAAGCGCGCAGCGTGATGTGTTCGCTTAGGTCGTAATCAGCTGTCAGACGTATGTGTCGATGACGATTGCCCGCTGTGGCTCGGCTTTGGCTCGTGACCGGATTGCGCAGCAAGGTTTGGGTGGCCGCCTGACTGTATTCCATGCGCAGATACAAACCGCCATTGCCGGATTGGGCTTTTCGATCGGCATCGGCCATGCCCATGAAGGCAGCCCAATTGAATTGGGGCAGATGACTCCATCGGTAACCGGCTATCACTGCCCATTCGTCGGAGTACGACTCTATCAGTCTTGCCGTGGCGGTATGGAGCACCAATCCCCGACTCATGCGTCGCTGTGCGCTGAGTGTAAGCCCTTGTCGCAATGTTACTTCCAAGCCAATGAGTGGATAAAAGTGCTCTTGTAATGCAATGGATGGGATGTGATGTTTTAGGGTGATAACGGGGCGATGTGCGGCATCGGGCGCAATGCCCAGCGGGCTGCCATCAATGGCTGTCCAGTCACGATGGGAGGTGTAATTGCCCACGGTATAGACACCCCGATAACTGTGAGTGAGTTCGATGCGGCTGAAGTAAGGGCTGAGGCAATGCCATGCACTCAATCCGGTATAAGTGACAGTCCAATTGGGCAGCATGGAGCGTAAGCCCGATAAGGCATTGAAGTTGATATGTTGGCTATCCCCCTGTCCGCGTATGTAAGCGGAGCGGAAAGCTGCCGCCAGTACTTCGGGGTTGTGGGTAGAGAAGGCTGCATCTTGGTGCTGAATGGGGCTGCCTATCCATGCCGTACCTTGCAGAAACGGAGCGGAGGGATAGACCGCCCCTTCCGTCATGGCGGTCAGTCGTTGGGCAATGATACCTTGTGCCTCCAGAAAATTTTGCCAAGCCGGGGTTCGATACGCTTCATCCATCCGACCGTGACGGAAGAAACTCCTAAGCCCCACGGTGCTCATGCTCAGGAAACCGCCTTCGATATGAGGTATTCCGGCGGACATATACTGCACTTCGGTACGCCGTGTGTGGGTATGGTGCATCTGTAGCGATATGTCCAAATGGGGAAGCGGATGCAGTGTGACATGAACATCCAACGTGCCTGTGTGGGCATAAGTGGCGGGAGCTATTCGCTCAGTTTGTGTGTTCAGCCACCCTCGCCGCACAGCCGTGCGGATGAAATGAGCATCCGTAAGCCCCAGAGCGAAGGGAATGCCGGGGGCAAAGCCGTTGCCATCGTGCGCCTGTCCGCCCAGAGGGGCTATTTCGGGCAGGAAGCCGGTGAGATACGTCTGGCGTGTATTGCTGTAATTGATTTGGATGCGGCGGAGCATCAGAGCCAGATAGCGAAGGCGGTCGGTCGGGCTAATCTTCTCATTGGTGCCATCCATTCGACGGAAAAGGTTGGCAAAAGAGACTTTTCGGCGATAAAAGGTGAGGACATCGAGGGTCAGGTGTGTGTCTATATTTCTGGTTTGCGTCAGCCTATTGCCCAATGTCGTTTGGTCGGCAGGGGTGTAAGCTCCGCGCTCCCATTGATAGTAAGCCCGATAAGTGCCGGATCCTTGAATCCATTGTGTGGCGGTAAAGAAAGCGGTGGGCAACGTATAGGTCACCGATAAGTTTTGGCGGTATTGCATGGGACTGCCTCCGCGACGGAGGCTCTGCATCACGCTATCGCGCCAGATGCGATAGCCGTCGGGTTCATAGTCCCGATGCTTTGTGCGGTACGGTTCGTGCACGATGGCATTCGTACCGCTTTGCCATTCGAGGCGCAAATCCGAGGTGACTTGCCAGCGCACATGCATTTCCCTATTCCAAAGAAAGCGGTGCAGATATTGCTGCATGGTTGCCGATCCTTGGGTGGTGGGTATCTGAAGATTGCGCAGCTGTCGCTCTTGATAAAACCGACGTATGTCTGTGCCCAAGTGGATGATTTCGGGCAGCAGGCGCACTTGGTAATTCGATAGAGTATGAGCGGGAGAGGAAAGATGACCAAATGGAAGCCAAGGATTGCGTTCGGGACGAAAATCGTAATATAGAGCCGCGCGCCGGTCGGACTGATGGTCTTGCTGCACTTCGGACGATACCTCGCGATGAGTATGGTGCGAATAGCTCCATGAGAAGTTGGCCGGGTCGTATGGCATGGGCTTTTTGCCGGTAATGCCCACACGTACTCCGGTCAGTGAGAAGCCGGTAGATTGGCTGCCTGTTCCGGCCACAGCTGTCGATAAATCTCGCTGTTTGACAGGACTTTGATTTAGAAGTAAATCCGGTTCCAGCGGATTATAGTGAGGCAGGGTTCGTTCGGTGTGCCACGTGACGTAGAGCGGGGCAGAGAGTTTGAAGCGTTCGGGCAACAAACGCCCCAGTTCCCATTGGGTGCTGATGTCCATGCGTCTGCGGTCTTCCCATTCGCGTTCGTGGAGGCGCTGGTCTATGGCTCCGAAACCGGCTGAATAATGAGCGCCATCTGCATGGATGGAACCGATGTCGGACAGCTTGATATCCATATTGGCATGAGCCGCCCAACCGCCAGATTCATCATAGCCATCGGTGCGCAGTTCATTGACCCAGACTTCGGCCCTGCACACTTCGCCGCTGCGGTTGCGCACCCCAATCATCAGTGTGCGCACATCGCTCAGTGTGGGGTGCCCCATTACGGATAAAGTGGCATTCCTATGTTCTTCATCGGTTTGACTGAACAGGCGGTGTGCATTTCCTGTTGCATCGCGCTTCGCTTTCAGGATAGGCAGTTGATTTAGCGGGATGTTCAGTAGATTGGCATAAGGCCATACGGCTTCGCGGTCTGCGATTAGTGCCGAACTGTACAGACCCGGCGGTGTAAATGTGAGCGGTTGGGAATATTCATAGAAGTTTTGCCGATAGTCTGTGCCCAGGCGAACGAAAACTTCCAAATCGCCTTGCTGCAAATTGTCGGCCGATTCGGCATGAGTGTGGAGCTGCAAGCGGCGATAGCGGCGCAGATCATAGCTGCCCTCACGATAGATAGCCACAGCATCTTGTGGGGCAAGGCATTGGATGGTGATGCTAAGCGATTGTTCGTTGGTTCGGATGGAACCGCCATGAACCGCATCTGTACTCTGCACGGCATCAGGAGGCAATACGTAATTGACCGGTCGGCGGTTGCTGTTTTCTTCCAGATTGACCGTGCCCACGGTAAATTTTGCCGGTACGGAGGGTGTGGTATTTTCGTTTTGGAGGGGAATGGTGTAGGGTCGCCACGTGCCTCGCACCAATCGGAATGAACCAAAACGCAAATGCACCGGATGATTGAACCCAGTGAGGCAGAGTCGCATAAAACGGAGCGAACGGAAATTGCTCAGATTCCCCAAACGGCCGGTGTATTCGCGTATGGGGATGCGATACAGATACCAAGTGACCGCCTCGGTACGTCCATTGGGCAGGAGCACCTGTGCCGTGCGGCTGTCTGCCACATAGCGACTGCCGGAGTGCATATTCTTGGGGTTCAGTGCAATGGCATATTCATAAAATTGCTCTTGGTCGGATAGTGTGTTGTCTTGGTTGATGTCTTCGCCATCGGGTAGCGATGTGGCGGCTACGGGTGATTCGGCAGTAGGGGTGGAGTTGCCTTCGGTACCGTTGTAATATTTATAACGCTCGGTAATAGGCATTTGCATGCGGTCATATATTTCACTGCGGCAATGCACAAAATTATCGCCGGCAGGGTCTGTGAAGGGAGATAGAGGGGCTTGGCTCCAGCGATAAATTTGTTCGCTGCTTACTTTGCTGCGCAGTCGGTTCAGATAATCGGCATAGGTGGAAAAGTTCTTTTCTTCTTCCGATGTCAGACCATTCAGTCCCACATCCTGCCGACCGATGCTTGTGCCGGAAAGGTCAAAGCCTCTACCCACTACGGCATGACGCGGCACTCGCCCCCATACCGTTTCTTCGGCATCTTCGGCGTTGGTTAGTCCATTTTCATGAAACTTACGCCCATCCCGCAAAATATCTTCGGATAGATTGCCCAGTTGGAGGCGCAGCTCTCCCCCCTGAGATTGAGGTTGGTAGATAAAGGGGTCGAGAAGCCAAAACTCGATGTATTCGATGTTAGCTTCCTCAAAGTCGGTATGATGCAGTGCACGCATGATACCGCCCCAGTTTCGTTCCGGATTTATCAGTGAGCCGTCTGGTGCCAGCTCATCACTATTGAGGTTATAAGGGCCACGCTCGCCGGGATAATAGCTGAGATTGAGTGTGTGCAGATAGTTCAAAGCCGTGAGTGAAAAATCGCGTCCGGGAAACAATTCGCGCATTTCCACCGCTCGGCTGTAATGGTTGCTGCGCAGGTCGGCATTGGCAGCCAGATAGGTGGGCATCCTGCCATTGGGGTTTTGTGTGAATACCGGGTCAATATGATACCACGAAAGTAAAGCCCGATGTGCACCATAATTCGTTTGATTGCTTTGTTTGGCTTCCGTGACCCACGCATCTGCCTGCGATATGCACCACGGTGTGGCACTGAGATACCAAGTGTGGGCATTGAGCAAATCTTCGTAGCCGCGGGCATTTTCAAAATCGTCTATGTATCCGTAGCTATTGCTCCGATTGCCGCCCCAATAATGTCCCGGATGCAATCGAGCCAATTCGGCATCAAAGGATATGTACGATGGCTCCGATGCCTTGACCCAAGGAAGGGCATCCAGCCATTCTGTGAGGCGTTTGCTACTCCTGCGCCAATTTACGTTTACTCCCCACATGGTATTGCGCATGGCCTCTTCGCCCAAAGCCATTTTGGTGAGTGTGGGCGTTTCTCTCAAATGCATCCACGATGCTCCGATGTTCCATTCGGGAGTGATGGCATAGTTCAAATCAAATCCCATCAAAGTGCGTCGGCGTATGGGGTCGGCTTCTTGGTCTTCATACTGGATATCCACGGGAATGCCCGAAGCACGTAACTCTTCATTGATAATGCGTACTGCACCGGTGGCATAGTCCACTTCGTAGTCTATACCCTCTGCCAGCATCATGCCGCCGGCGCGAACGGACACGGAGCCTGTGCGCACGGAACCACCGCTTGGGCTACCGCCTCCTGCGCCCACATACGACCCGCGCAATAGGAAGCGGTTGCGCTCCGGCTGCTGTTGTGCCACGGTGTGAGTACTATCATATAGGGCATCGAAAATGTATGGAGTGGCGTGTTTGCCCAAGGCTTCGCGCACACCGCTGCGAAACGGTTCCACAGTCGGCAGTATAATCGTGCCCAGACGACTATTCACGGTGTAGCCTTCCAGATAATCGAATTGTCCATCGGGCAGTGCTTCGCCACGTTCATTCAGGCGGTCTGCTTGTAAGAGGCGTAGGATGGGTTGTTGCTCGCCGTTGGATAGATTGAAATAGGGGAGATAGATACCGGTGGAGTCGGGACGTGCCAGAATATTCAAGTCCAAATTGCCGGGTTGGAGGGTATTGCCACTTCCGATGGAATAGATGTTGCGCATCATGAGTCGGTAAGTAAGATCTTCGGCTGCCATTTCGGAGGGCTTGAGCAGAGCCAAAATCAGATTGTCTTCCGCTCCTCCTTTCCGCTCCGAAGCAAATTCGCCCACTTGATATGTCTGCCCTTGGTGAGTATATCGGTAAGCCACGGCAAGCACCTCATCAGGATCTAATCTGCGATGCAGCGACAGGTATCCGAGGGTGGGGTGTAGTGTGTATTCCTCTTCGGAGAGTTTGCGAGCATTTTCTATTCGTTCATAGCTGTGGTGCAGGGTGTAACGAGGCTGCAATAGAGCATCCACATTGTTCATTTGACGTATGTCGGGCAGTGCCTCGAGCTCTGCATATACCCCTCCAAGGGTGTTATCGGGCGGAATATCTGCCTCCATCCCCAGATTATCCACTGCCACGATGTTGCGAGCCTCTTCATATTGTCCCTGTTTATTGGTTACCCATACCTCGATGCGGTCTATGTGGTAGCCGCTGCCGAGGTTGGGCAGGGAGCGCATGGAACGGTCGAATCGGTTACGGAAAAAGTGCGCCAGAAAGAAGTGTCGTCGCTCATCATAGCGGTCAGCAGTGATTTCGAAAGTTATGCAGCTGCGGCCATGTATGGCTGTGCTGCGCCTAGTCTGCGTTTCGCTGCGACCCGCCACCCAATTGATTTGCAGCCGCCCCATCCGCATCAGTCCCGAAAATCCGATCAGCCCATCGGTACCGCCCACCAGACTGTTGCGCGAAAGCAGCCCCACACGCCCGAACTCGATGGAGCGTATTATCTCATCTTCCAGGCCGCGGTATGATAGTTTGAATCTACGGGCATCTTGCCGATAGGCTGCTTCGGTATTATAGTCCAAGCCGAAAATCAGTCGCCGACCCAATGTGCCATTGATTGATAAGCGGATGTCCTGTTCCACATCGAAATAACTATGTTGTCTGTATTGTTCCTGAAAAGTCGGGCTTTGAGTATTATTGGAGCGGCGGCCTGCCGAGAGTTCGGCATATCCATTGACGTTCAATCGCAGCATTCCGGACGAAAAAGTGGTATGATTATCGGGAATAATCGCTCGCGGAGAAATATTTTCGGTGCTGTCGGGCAGGCCGATGGGTTCACCTCGCAAGTAACGGAGATATTGTGTGGGGGAGAGTACAAGTGGACGTCCAATGGGACGACCGTAGAGCGTATAGATTAGTCGGTAACACCCCTTGTCTGCATCATAATCTGTTTGGATGCCGTAGCGTTTGGATGCTCGACTTTGTGCATGAAGTCTGCCTCCCGCAGTTTCTGCGCCCCATAGACCGCAGAGCATCCACAGAGCGAACAGTATGCCAAGGTGGAGTTTCATGGGGCATTGGATTATGGTTAGAGCATGCGCAAAGCCTGTTTGATAATCTCTTCCACGGCAGCCGCCGGCTGAGCCGTGAGGATGCTTTTGACCGCTTTGCGCACCGGGACATCGTTAAATCCCAGCATTTTCAGCGCACTCACGGCTTCTTCTGCCACGTGTGCGTCGATTGTCGCCATGCCTGCATGACTCACCGAAAGCGATTCTTCGCTAACGGGCAGTTTGCCTTTGAGATCCACGATGATACGCTGCGCCGTTTTCAGTCCGATACCTTTAACTGCTTTCAATGCATCGGTCTGTGCCGTTTCGATAATTTGTATCAGTTCCGGAGCAGCATACGAACTAAGGATAACGCGTGCCGTATTCGGCCCTACGCCCGATACCGATGTCAGCTTGGCAAAAAGCATCTGTTCGGCGTTTGTGGCAAAGCCGTAGAGCGCGTGTGTATCTTCCCGAAGGATTTCGGTGATCAGCACTTTTCCCTCAGTTTGTGATCGGAAGGCGGAATAGGTTTGCAGGGAGATGTTTACTTCGTAGCCCACACCGGCACATTCCACCTGCAGGGTGGTGGGGGTGATTTCGGTAAATAGACCTTTGAGATATGCTATCATTGCTTTATCCTCCTGATGATTGGGATGAGTAATGTTACTGAGCGCTACGGTATTTGCCTTCGTTACGGTCTTCCATGATGCCTAGATAGCTGGTATAGCGGCTCTGTGGTACCAGCCCTTCTTCCAGAGCCTGCAATACGGCGCATCCCGGCTCATGAGTATGGGTGCAGTTGCTGAAGCGACATCCATCGGACAGACGGAATATTTCGGGGAAATAATGGCTGATCTCGGCAGGGTTCATGTCCACCGTGCCGAAACCTTTGACCCCCGGAGTATCAATCAGATAACCGCCGCTACTTGCCGGCAGGGCAATCATTTGCGAGAAGGTGGTGGTGTGCATACCCGTGAGGTGTGCTTCGCTGATTTTGGCGGTGCGCAAGTCGCTACCAGGGATGAGCCGATTGATGATAGAACTTTTGCCCACACCGCTGTGCCCGGCCAAGAGCGTAATGCGAACCTCCAAATCTTTCATTAAGGTATCGAATCCTTCGCCCGTGGTGGCCGATACGGCATAACACGGATAGCCTACATAGTGGTAGAGCGACATCAGGAAATCCAATTCCTCACGCTCATTTTCATCATAGTCGTCTATCTTATTCCATACCAAAGCAGCCGGAACCCGATAGGCTTCGGCTGTGGCCAGATAGCGGTCAATGAATGTGGTGCCCGTTTGCGGTCGGTTCACGGTACATATCAGCAGGGTGCGGTCTATATTGGCACCCAAGATATGAGATTCTTTGGATAGATTGCTGGCACGGCGGATAATGTAGTTGCGGCGCGGCAATATCTTGCAGATAAAGTCGGGGTGGTCGGCATGGCCAGCAGCCCCCATCAGCTCTACCATCACGCGGTCGCCCACAGCCACCGGATTGGTGGTGCGAATACCGCGGATGCGCAGATTGCCTTTGGTCAAACAGAGATGTTCCGTGCCATCATCGCACAGCACTCGGTAATGACTGCCGGTATTGTGCGTGACCAACCCCTCTATCTGCATCACACGGTCATAATTTCTTTTTCTTTTTCGGCAAAGACAGCTTCGATGCGTTTGATAAATTCATCATGCACGGTCTGAATCTTTGCTTCGGCATCTTTGGCCATATCTTCGGGCACGGCGTCGGTTTTGATGCTCTTGCGGATGGCTTCGTTGGCATCGCGTCGGGCGTTGCGCACACTGATTTTGGCATCTTCTGCATCACCTTTGACTTGCTTGACAAGCTCTTTGCGGCGGTCTTCGGTCAGGGGCGGAATGCCCAAGCGGATAACTTCGCCGTTGTTTTCGGGTGTGATGCCCACCGGAGAATTTAGGATGGCTTTTTCGATGTCTTTGAGCAATTTCTTTTCCCACGGTGTAATAACAATGGTACGTGCATCTGTGGTGGATATGGTGGAAACTTGCGATAGCGGAGTCATATTGCCATAATATTCCACAGAGATGCCGTCCAAAATCTTTGGATTGGCTTTGCCGGCACGCACACGTCCCATGAGTTCGCTAAGATGTTCGACGGCACGTTCCATATTGTCGCGGGCATCGTCGATAAAGATGTTGAGGTCTAACATATAAATAGGGGATGTTTGATGATTTATAAATGCGGATTAGTTGGTCACCACGGTGCCGATGCGTTCGCCGCGCAACACCTTAATCAGGTTGCCGGGGGTATCCATGTCGAATACCACGATGGGCAGATTGTTTTCCTTGCATATGGTGGTGGCGGTGAGGTCCATTACACGCAAATTGCGCCGATAGATTTCGTCGTAAGTGATGGTATCGAACTTGGTGGCAGTGGGGTCTTTTTCAGGGTCTGCCGTATAGATGCCGTCCACACGTGTGCCCTTGAGCATGGCGTCAGCCTCTATTTCTATACCCCGGAGCGAGCTGCCCGTGTCGGTGGTGAAGTAGGGATTGCCGGTGCCGGCAGAAAGTATGACCACTTCGCCTTGCTCCATCAGTTCGATGGCACGCCATTTATTGTAAAATTCGCCGATGGGTTCCATGCGGATGGCGGTCAGCACACGGGCTTTTACCCCTTCGGCAGCGAGAGCCGAACTCAAGGCCAGACTGTTAATCACAGTGGCCAGCATGCCCATTTGATCGCCTTTTACTCGGTCGAAGCCTTGAGTGGCGCCGCTCAAGCCTCGGAATATATTGCCGCCGCCGATGACGATGGCCACCTGCACGCCCGTATCCACGGCAGTGCGGATGTCGCGAGCATAGTCTGCCAAGCGTGCCGAATCTATACCGTATTGGCGTGCTCCCATCAGACTTTCACCGCTGAGTTTCAGCAGCACGCGATGATATTTAGCTTCGTTTGCCATAAGTCTATGTTTAGAGATTTATATGTATAAATGCAAAGTAACGAATTATTTCCAAGCTCCGTGAAATTATTGTGCCACAAAAGGCATTTGCGGCGTGTAAAAAAACTTGTACATAAGTTGCAAAAAAAATATACATAAATTGCGTGCGTTTTATGCATAAAATTTTCACCATTTTCCGAAACAATGAGTTTTTACTTTCACAAATCACCATAAAGCGCAAATCACTGGTAAGGAATGCTTACGGCACAAATGCATCCGGAAAATCAAATGTGCTGAAAGCTTTCGATTTTTATAAACGGTTCATCACAGACTCATTCAAGAATAGTCAGGTTGGAGACACAATAGGCATTGAGAATTTCAGATTAAATGCGACAAGCGTAAAAACTCCTGCTACTTTTTTTGAAGCAACTTTTACAGACGGCGAGTTTATTTTATAGGTATGGCTTCGAGGTGAATAACCATGCCATTCACGAATAATGGCTATATAAACGTGCTTGTAAAAAGCGTGCCAAGGACGTAGAGCTGTTTTATCGTGATGGAGAAACCACTACGGTTCACCTCAAGAGCCAACTGAAGCATGAATTGGTGAGTAAAAAAGGTACACAACAATGCGCTGTTGCTATTGACGGCTGTCCAGTTTAATGAGCCAACATCGGTCTGTATTCTACAATGGCCAAGCGATACTTTGGTCGTATGGAGGTAAACAGTGTTTCTTTTGCATTCAACAGGAATGAGTCCGAAGGTACTATCAAGTACTTCTTACTCGCATTTCCCATCATAGATGCTCTTGACTATGGAAAGCGCATTGTCACTGATGAACCAGACTCTAAACATCATCCGCCGCTCGTCAAAAGGATTGTTACTTTATTTAATAACGCTCGGACAAATCCGAAGGGTCACAACTTCTGTTTACAGCACACGATACCTTTCTGCTAAGTGTGAATCCTTTCGAGAAAGACTATTTGCTTGGAAAATATGGAGCTACTACAATCTTTGGTGATATAGAGAAAATCTTTAATCCTTCTTAACCACCACGACTGAATGGCAAAAAGAGAGACCATCGGCCATCGCACCTCTCACGTCGTCAGGACGTGAGGGAAATTAAACAGTCGTTTCTCATCGTCTGTGAAAGAGAAAACACCAAACCTGATTATTTTAAGGTTTTCTGCATGACAGCCACCACCATGAAAGCTGTTGATCAGGCTATGAACATCATGACACTTGTCAGCAAGGTGATAAGCATTCGTGAAGCTGACCAAAAGAGAAAAAGGACTTATGACCAATGTTGGGTAGTCTTTGACAAAAATAATTCCCCTGCACAAGGATTTTAATCAAACAATATAGCTTGCCGAGAAAAAAAGCAATAGAAAACTGGCAAATTTGTTTAATTACTGCAAATTTGTCAGTTTTCTTTACCAAAGCCAAGAATGTCAAACTTGGTATAAGAGAGGCATTTAGCGAAAAGCCATTACAAGCATTTATTTTTCCTTTTGCTCCTGTCGATAAAAGTAAATCGAAGGAATCAGCAACCCTAAACCACCAAAGAACAAGGTGCTGGCACCAATGGTACATTGATACAAATCGTATCTATATTCATACCCCGAAGTTAACACTGTCCGAAATATATCCAATAAAACGAAACCGACAAACATTCCGAAAGCAATACCGATTAACAACGAGGCTATCTTGATGGCAGTTTTGTGTCCCACGCGATGCTCTTTGGGAAAGAGCCGCTCGTTAATCATATTCACATCCGATATTTCGGAAATGTGATCAATCAGTTTCAAGCGTTCGTTACGGCGAACAAATAGTTCGAAAATACGGTAAACCGTCCAAAAAACAATACCCACTACCAAGGGTGCAACCAAATCATTCATAAGTCAAATTATTATAAGTTAATGTTTTTATGTTTGTACTTTTTAGACGCGAAGCAGTATATTTGGTTACACTTTCTTCGTAATTTTTTTTTGCCGCAGGAGGTGTAACCAATTCAATGGGTATGCGTCTATGTAAATAAAAGATATAAAAACAAACTTTCTTTAGGAATGACAGACGGCCCATTTTCGGACGAAGCGTGTGTTGCACGTGTGCAAGGTGGCGATAGCGAAGCCTTCGGGCTACTGGCCACCCGATACGGTTCTCGTCTGCACCGGTGGATTATACCAATTACACAAGACAGTTCTGATGCCGAGGATGTGGTGCAGGAAGCCATGCTCAAGGCTTATCTGCATATCCAATCGTTTCATGGACAGAGTAGTTTTGCCACTTGGCTATACCGCATTGCCTATAACATGGCCATCAGTCGGCAACGCAAAGAGAATACTCGTCCGCCCAACATTCCTTTGGACGAGGCTTGGGCTGCCGATGAGCCGGATGAGCCGGATGATGCAGACTTCGATGGTTTTACGCCCGAAGACCTCAAGAAAGCTTTGCAACTTCTGCCCCCAAAAGACCGTGTTCTGCTCACGCTCTATTATGCCGAAGAACGGAGTGTGGCAGATTTGGTGCAAATCACCGGCATGAGTGCTTCGAACATCAAAGTCAGACTTTTCAGACTAAGAAACAAACTAAAAAAACTAATGACAAAGAATGAAACGAAATAACGCAACAAAATATCCGGAAAACAGCCTCCAAGACGAAAATCTGAAGAAGCTGTTTGATGGCATGCATTCGGGCAAAACGAATGATGAACACGACCGATTCAATGGCATCATGCAACGCATTCGGGCTGCGGAGACTCGTCGTGCCCAACGCAATAAGTTTATCATCTTTGCTTTGATGTCTGTGCTGATAGTCTGTGCGCTGATACTCACCGCATGGGTCTTTTACCATTTCTTCATCAGTAAGCCCGAATTTATCCAAAGCATCAAGCCAAACTTCATCGGCATATTCATTCCAATGGTCTTTTTCTTCTACCTCATGTTGGAGCTTTGGCTCAGCCATCGCTTCCGCTCCCGAAAGAAATAACCGCCCAATCGTCCATAAAAAATCTCCGAAGTCTTGCAAAGGGAACTTCGGAGATTTTTCTTTGTGGGTGTGCCTATGCACTGAACCTATTTCACACGCAAGCGGTCACCAGTGGCACGAACAATATTTTCGTAGAAAGCTTGGTCATAACCGGGGAAGTTGGGCATGGCACTGAAACCATAACCATTGGTCTTGAACTGACCGTTTTCTTCTTTCTTGAGATTGCCGTCCATATATTTTACCAGCAAATATTCGCCAAGGCGTTTCCAGCGTGCCACAGAGTTATCGGCAGTATTTACCGTATAATCCGTGAGGAACGCACGAGCCTTAGCAGGGTCTTCCTTGAGCAGGCGCAGGGCTTCCTGATCTACCATGGCTTGCTGTTGGTCATACATGGTTTCCAGTGAAGTTTGCACGGGACGAATGTCGGCAATCATCGGTTCATAGCGGGCATAAGCCATATTGGCCACCCAGTTGTGAATCCAGAAAGCCGAAGTCCAAGAGAAGTGCATCAGATCGCCATTGCCCACTCGATAGCATTCGGGCACGCGGTTGATGCAGCCGTAAGTGGGAGTAAATACAGTCATATCCGCATCGTCCACACCGAACCACAGCACACCACCCACTTCATCGGGAAGCCAGCTGCGCAACTGAGCCACCAATACAAAACCGGTTTGCTGGGTGGCCACGGCACGTTCGTTCACATACTCTGCTCCATCCACCTTGTAAGACATCGGACGCCAACGGTAAGGCACTTTATAAGGACCGGCACCGGGATCGTTAGTCATACAAAAAGGAGTACCTTCAAAATGGTCGCGCATGGCATTGCGCACATCAGCCACAGACACTTTGCGATCGGGGATGATATAGAGAGGCATAGGTTCGCCGCCTTTGTTTTGGAGAAAAGGAATGTACTTGTCCATATCCTTACTGTACTTGCGGAAGAAGCTCCATACACGAGCCTCGCAGCCACGGAGACCACCTGCATCGTAAGGATTATAGGCAGCCTGAAAACTAAAATCCTTGTCCTTACCCTTGAACCAACCCATTTCACGAGCCAAGTTCACAACATCGGGTTCGTACATACAGTTCTCTTTATCGCCAAAAGGTATTTGCTGAATGCGAGCTTGATTGGCATGACCACTGATGGCATTATCGGGAATGCGGATTGCCACCCACACGGCACCTTTTTTCTTAGCACCCTTGCCAATCAATTCCATGATCCAAACTTCATTCTTATCTGCAATGGAAAAACTTTCGCCACTGCTGGCATAACCATATTCACGCACCAGGTCTGTCATCACCTTGATAGCCTCACGAGCGGTTTTGGAGCGTTGCAGAGCCACATAAATCAAGCTACCGTAATCCATAATGCCATTGGCAGCTTCCAATTCGGGACGGCCTCCCCAAGTACTTTCGGTAATGGCCACCTGATATTCATTCATATTGCCCACCACCTGATAGGTTTGCCCCGGTTGGGAAATAAAGCCGAGTGGTTTATTGGAATCCCACTCGATAATCTGGTGCATAGTTCCTTTAGCCCATTTAGCGGCCGGCCAATAGAAAAGTTCACCATACAAAGTATGGGAGTCCGCAGCATAACTGATAATAACAGAGCCGTCTGTCGATGCCTTTTTACCCACGATAAAATCGGTACAAGCCCATGAGTTCAACGGAGCCACAAACGCAGAGAGCATAAAAGCCAGCCTCAAAAATAGTTTCTTTTTCATCGATAAAAAATATTGAATTGCTTGAATAGAAAATAAAAAAATCACAGAAACGGATAGCGTGCTTAATTAATAAGCTCCGCACACCGTTCTGTGACCTTTGATATAGTAATCCCCAAAAGGGATTGGATTAGCTCAGCTTGTGGATAATCAGACCGGAGCGCAGTTTGGGTTCAAACCATGTAGTCTTCGGAGGCATGATATTGCCCGAGTCTGCAATATCGATAATCTGCTTCATGGTAACAGGATAGAGAGCCAAGGCCATTTTCATTTCACCACTATCCACACGTTTCTTCAATTCGCCCAAACCACGAATACCGCCCACGAAGTCAATACGTTTGCTGGAACGGAGGTCTTCGATGCCCAATACATCACGCAGAATGAGGTCACTACTGATGGTTACGTCCAAGATTCCGATGGGGTCGTTGTCATTATAAGTACCTTCTTTGGCTGTAAGTGAATACCATTCGCCAGCGAGGTAAAGCGAAAAATTGTGCAGTTTGGCAGGCTTGTAAATATCGTCACCTTTCTTTTCCACGTCGAAGTTCTTGCGCAGTTTTTCGAGAAATTCTTCTTCGCTCAATCCATTGAGGTCTTTTACCACACGATTGTAATCAATGATGGTCAGTTGATTGGCAGGGAAACAGACCGCCATGAAATAGTTATACTCTTCATCACCACGGTGATTGGGATTGTTTTTGCGCTTTTCGGCACCTACAAGGGCAGCAGCGGCAGAGCGGTGGTGTCCATCGGCAATATACATGGCAGGCATGGCACCAAAGAGTTCGGTGATACGCTTGATATCAGTGTCTTCATCAATTACCCACAAGGTGTGACCAAAGCCATCAAACTTGGCTACGAAATCATATTCGGGTTGCTTGGCGGTATATTTTGCCACAATGGCATCGACTTCACTATTATCGGGATAAGCAAAGAATACCGGTTCGATGTTAGCATCGTTTACACGAACATGCTTCATACGGTCTTCTTCTTTGTCACGGCGAGTCAGCTCGTGTTTCTTGATTACACCATTGAGGTAGTCATCCACATGAGCACCCACTACCAAACCATATTGCGTCTTGCCATTCATGGTCTGTGCATATACGTAGTAACATTCTTTGGCATCCTGCACCAACCACCCCTTTTCTTGGAACATGCGGAAGTTTTCGGCAGCCTTATCGTAAACCATCGGTTCGTGTTCATCGGTTCCCACGGGGAAGTCGATTTCCGGACGAATGATGTGATAAAGTGATTTTTCATTGCCTTTAGCCTCTTCACGTGCTTCGGCAGAACTTAATACGTCATACGGACGAGAGCAAACTTGCTCCACCAGATCTTTCGGGGGACGTACACCCTTAAATGGTTTAATGATAGCCATATTCGTGAATTTGTTTGATTTTTAAGAAAAGAAAGCAGGCGGCTGGGGGCTTCGGTATCCGTTTACCCTCGATCGCCTGCCCTATTAGTTAATTGCCCGATCGGTTTATTTGTTTACGCGGAAGCGTTCGTCTCCTTTTTCGAAGAAAGACACAATTTGGTTGGCAGCAGCCAAACCTGCATTATTATTGGCTTCAGCAGTCTGAGCCCCCATCTTCTTGGGAGTAGAGAAGTAACGTTCGGGCAAAGCGGCCAACATAGCTTCGTGATTATCGGGCATAATATCTGTCATATACTGCAGATCTTCACGTTCTTGCAGAGCTTTCATCATACCGGCTTCATCAATAATTTCCTTACGAGCCGTATTCACAACGATACCACCCTTAGGCATTTTGCTAACAAGTTCGTAGTTGATTGACTGACGAGTTTCGGCAGTGGCAGGAGCGTGCAGAGATACAATGTCGCTCTTTTCAAACAATTCTGCCACAGAAGCCACGGGTGTGCAACCGGCTTCTTCGATAGCCTTAGCAGGAACAAAAGCATCGTATGCCAATACTTCCATACCGAAACCTTTGGCAATGCGAGCCACATTGCGACCAACGTTACCAAAAGCCAAGATACCGATTTTCTTACCCATCAATTCAGAACCGGATTTGCCATTGAAACGGTTACGAACAGCGAATACCAGCAAGCCGAATACCAATTCTGCCACAGCGTTTGAGTTCTGTCCTGGAGTGTTCATTACGCATACGTTATGAGCAGTAGCGGCAGGTAGTTCCACATTATCGAAACCGGCACCGGCACGTACCACAGTTTTCAGGTTCTTGGCTGCATCCAAAACTTCTGCATCCACTTTATCGCTACGGATGATGATGGCATCCACATCAGCCACAGCCTTCAGGAACTGAGCTTTTTCGGTATATTTTTCCAACATTACGGTTTCGTAACCGGCATTGTCCAATACGGACTTTATACCCTGAACGGCAGTTGCCGCAAAGGGTTTTTCTGTTGCAATCAGAACTTTCTTCATGATTTCAGCTTTATTTTCTTTTAATGATTTGCATATACAAAATGAAAAATTGACCCGTGGACTGCGCTAGGCATTCTCTCCGAGTCAATTCTTGGATGTTTATTGACGTTTGAGGTTTGGCGTTATAGGCATGACTATGGTCATATTCATCCTAAAATCGCTTTTACCGTTTGTCGGGGGAATTAGTGCTTACGCTCGAATTCGGTCATGCAATCAATGAGAGCTTTAACGCTTTCAATGGGCATAGCATTGTAAAGGCTGGCACGGAAACCACCCACAGAGCGGTGACCCTTGATGCCTACCATACCACGTTCGGTAGCAAAAGCAGCAAAATCAGCTTCGAGGTCTTTGTACTCATCATTCATCACAAAGCAAACGTTCATTACAGAGCGGTCTTCGGTTGCCACGGTACCACGGAACAGTTTGTTGTTGTCGATAGCATCGTACAGAATAGCAGCACGTTCTTCGGCCAATTTCTGCATCACCTTAATACCTCCCATTTCTTTATACCACTTCAAGGTTTGAAGAGCCACATAAACGGGGAATACAGGAGGAGTATTGAACATAGAGTCCTTTTTGATGTGTGTATTGTAGTTCAACATCGTAGGCAGAGGACGATCCACCTGACCCAGAGCGTCACGACGAACCAATACGAATGTAGCACCGGCAGGAGCCAGATTCTTCTGAGCGCCACCATAAATCAGGTCATACTTAGACACATCCACGGGACGAGAGAAAATATCGGAAGACATATCAGCCACCAAACGAACCTTGGTATCAGGATCTTTGCGGATTTCGGTACCATAGATGGTATTGTTGCTGGTGTAGTGAAAGTAATCCACATCTTCGGGAATAGTGTAATTTTTAGGGATGTAGGTAAAGTTTTTATCCTCAGAAGAGGCCACAACTTCTACTTCGCCAATCAACTTAGCTTCCTTGATGGCATTAGTGGACCAAGTACCGGTATTGAGATAAGCAGCTTTTTTCTTGAGCAAGTTCAGAGGAGCTTGATAGAATTGCAAGCTGGCACCACCACCCAGATAAATCAGTTCGTATCCTTCGGGAGCTTCAATCAACTCTTTGAACAAGTCACGAGCTTCTTGCATTACGGCTGAGAACTCTTTGCCACGATGAGAAACCTCAAGCAATGACAATTGTGTACCGGCAAAATCAAGGCAAGCCATAGCAGCATTCTTAATCACGTTGTCGTTCAGAATGCAAGGACCTGCAGAAAAATTGTGCTTTTTCATAGCAGAATAATTTTTTTGAAGTTATTAATTTTATTGACTAAATTTCTAATTTATTGTGGTTTAGCTTGTTTTCCACCAAACCAATGCAAAGGTATTAAACAAAACTTATATGGCAAAGCCTTTATAGATAATTTTACCGCAGTCATCAAACCACCATACCGTCCATTTGTTTTTTCGATAGTTTCGACCTATTTCTTGTTGTGGTCATATCTCCGGGCGTAGATTACCAGAAACAGCACACCACCCAAAACCACTATCAACATAATGTTTTCGTTTATCGCATCCAAACTCAACCACCGAAAAAGATAAAAACCAGCAATAATGAGCGTGCCGATCAAAACAAGACCATTGCGAAGAAAAGTAGATAAACCTTCCACATCCACATTTTTCTTTTTGTCTTCCGGCATGGTATTATACCCAGCTATCACATCCGGAGCATATTTAACCAAGAATCCGCAACCAATCAGCAGTAATCCAATCAACCAAATAACAACGTCCATATGTATTCTGTTTTAAAGGTTATTTATCTGTTACAAAGATAAAGAATTATCCAGTATGGATCAACATCAGGCTCTCTCTTATCATAGGAAGCTTGATTAACCATTTGAATGCAATCATCGTTTTTTGAATTTTCCGCCTTTCAGGTCTCCCTGTTTCATACGTTCGTTGAATTTCTGCCAAAGTTTGTCGAGGAAGTAGGTGCAGCTATTATCCCTACGACGTTTAATGTCAATATAGGCACTGAAGCAGTTCTTGGTTTCCACACCAAAGGTTCCGGAAAGGGTATCCGCTAATTCCTCCATGCCAATCTCTCCATCATTGATGCAGTCACTAGTATTAAGGTCATAGAGCTATTCTTTCAAATCCAAAGTCTTACTCGTCCAATGAAACTTTTTGGTAGATTTGGGATATACAACATGCATCTTCAGCAATTCTAACTCCATGTCTATAATAAAAGCCTTTCCACCATATTTCTCACTACGGTTGTTGAATGCGTCTCAGGGGAAAAGCACTTCTATGGACTTTCCATAATATTTTTAGTCAGACTTCCGTTACTACGGTGAACAGCACAAGGTCACTATCACCCGTATTGACTATGCTGTGCGTGGCACCTTTGGGACAAAAATGCACGTTGCCGGGGAGTAGCGTTTCCTCGTATTCATTGCAAATGGCCTTTCCTGTGCCACTGACGATGTAGTTTATATCCTTACTCGTCGAGTGTGGATGCAGTCCGATAGACGAACCGGCGGGCAGAATACTGTATATAATTTTTCCGCTTTCGCAGACAAATATCCGTGCATGGCATTCCCCCTCGCCGCCATTCATCTTCTGAACCGTTATCTCGTTTATATGGTTGAAATCGATTTTCATAGCTACCTATTAGATATTAACAATAACAAAGAAAAGAACACCTAAAGTGAGCAATGTGAGCATCTTGATGTAAACATTGTATTGTCCCAGATTGTTTTGTATTGAAGATTGGTAAACAAAGCTTATTTTTTCTGTTTGAAAAGCCAATCACGCACGGCTTCGAGCCGGTAGGCGTAGTCGAACGAGTACATGTGCTCGCCGCCGTTTTTCATCTTCATATTTACAGGTGTAACGGTGTTGGGCGAGAACCGAACGAAGTTAATACCGTATCCTTTGCGGATAAGTTCCTTCACTTTTGCCTCCTGCTCGGCCTGTGGTAGTCGTGCTGAGAATTCGGTTTCGCCATATGCTACGCCTTTGTCTGAAAGCATTTGTCCCAACTCCTTCATCCCAGTGGATGCTTTCGGGTCAGCTGCCGAAACAACATAGAAAAACTTTTTATTGGCAAGGGGCGATAACACATTCACATCCCACTGGCTGCCCACAAACAACGACGCGGCGAACAAATCGGGATACCTAGAGTTGAAGTAAAACGAAATCATTCCGCCCATCGACTGTCCGGTGGTGTACAATCGGTTTTTATCAATACTGTACTTCCCAACAATGTACTGCAACAAACGCAAAGCCACATCGGCTTCATCGGTCACCTGCCACTGGTCGTTGGTTACGTTTTCAGGACCTTCAAACGAAGGAACCAGCACAAAGCTCGGATTTTTGGCTTGGCTTTCATCCGTAGCCCAGATAATGCCTCCGTAGCCATGTTTGAGCGATGCCATCACGCCCTTGCCCACCGTGCTGGCATCTGCCATAAACAGCACCAACGGATATTGTTGGTTAGGGTCGTAATTTTTGGGGATAAACAAATTGTAGTGTATCGTTCGCCCTGTTTTCCTATCCTCAAAGGCCAGCTGTTGGAACCTGGGAGCGATTTCCTCGCGCAGAACAAGCAAATGAGAATCGTAGCTTTTGTCTGCCCCGCCGTACTCACCTGTCCAGAGGCTTTGCGCAGGCAGTGTCGAAGAAGTTGTCTGCATATTTTTCTTGAAAACTGTGCAACCTGCAACAACGGCAAGCGCTGCAAATACCAATACGGTTGATTGTATTCTTTTCATAATCCTATAATCTTGTATGTCTTAATGAATGCAAAGGTGCGATATTTGGGAGAAAGACGGGCTATGGAAATGGATAGTTATCCCAACTTTTTCCCGAGAACGCTGCAGATGGTTTCCACTATTTTCTCATAGTCTCCGATTGAACTGTCTATCATCAAATGATAATGGTGGCAATCATCCCATTGACAGCCCGTATAGTGCAAACAGTGCTCCCGACGTTCTTTATCGATGTGCTTCAATAGTCTTTCGGCTCTGTCGCTTTCCTCTCCGTATTCGGAAACGACGCGCTCCATTCGCACCTTTTCATTTGCATAGACGAAAATGCGTAAAATGTTCGGATGGTCTTGCAGGACAAAATTGGCAAGGCGTCCCACGATGACGCATGACTCCCTGTCTGCAATATCGCGTATAATGCGGCATTGGGCTTGGAACACGGCAGTCTGCACTGGGTCATCATACATCAGTCGTCCGTCTACCTTTTGCTCGCTCTCACCGACAATCCGTTCGCTCAGTCCGCTTTTCTCGGCAGTGAGTGAAATCAATTCTCGGTCATAAAACGTTACGCCGAGCTGCTGCGCCAGCAGTTCGCCTATGCGGTGGCCTCCGCTACCGTATTCGCGTGAGATGGTGACGACAAACGGTAGGGTCGCGCTCGCAGGTGTGACCGCCTCTTGCACTGCTGTTCCGGCAACCGTCAGCCGGTTCTGCGGATTGAACGATGAAACATGGCGCCGACCAAAGACGTAGTAATATCCCCACGAAAGGATGCATGGCACAATCATCCAAAGAAACATGGCATTGTAAGAGAGGTTTTTAACCAGTAGTCCGGCGAGAAGTCCACCTAAAGCAATACCAAAATCAAAGGCGACAAAGAATGTGGAACTGGCTGCACCACGTCGTTCTGTGGCTACGGCATGCATTGCCATCGTTTGCAAGGAAGGCTGAACGGCTCCGAAACTATAACCCAGCAAGAGGGCTGATATCAGATAACAGGGCAGGTTGTGGGCAAAGACCAAAAGTAAGATGCCCACTATGATTGCGGCGTTGCCTGAATAGACCAACCTTGCTTCGCCATATTTGTCGATGGCGCGCCCCAGTAGAATACGTGTGGCTACTGTTCCCAGTGCGATAAAAATGAAATAGAGGCCGCCACCAGGCAGTTCGCAAGAGGTGGCGTAGATGGCCACATAGACTTCAATCACGCCGTATGCCATCATGAAGAAAAACTGCGTGACGGAGGCGGGCAGCGACATCGGCTCGAACAGTTCGCTAAGACGCAATGGAGCTTCCGACGTCGTGTAATTGCGCGACCGTATGCCTATGCCTATCAGCAGTGCCACCAAGGCCACCAAGGCTGCAATGGCAAAGAGTGGACGGAACCCCCATGCATTCATCACCGCAAGTCCCAGTGCCGGCGCCACAGCCGTTGAAATCGCCATCGAGAGCCCGTACATGCCAAGCCCTTCGCCCATGCGGCTGTGCGGAATGATGTCCGTCACCCATGTGGAGGACGCATTGCTCGATGCTGCATGGAACACGCCGTGCACCGTGCGAAGCACAACGGCCAGCGCAATGCCTGCTGAGACGAAATATCCCATCGGGATGAATGCCATACCGACGAGTCCCAGCACGAGGATGGCGCGTCGCCCCCGTGTGTCGATAAGCCAACCCACGAAAGGTCTCGACACGATGGAGGCTACACTGAACAGGGCTGTTGCCAGCCCGATGGTCAGCGCATCGCCCCCCAGCCAGGTAACAAAGAAGGGGAACGTGGGCAATAAGGCATGAAAATTGACGAAAATAAAAAAGTTTACCAGACAGATTCTAACGAAAGAACCGGACCAGAGGTCATGTTTTTTTGCTGTTTTATTCATCTCTCTTTTTTATTGCAAAAAAAATGTCTGATCATGCAACCCAACTGGATTTACGTGATCAGACACCACTCGTTGTTATTTTTCGAGCGTAAAGGTACAAAAAATACCAAATAGAGAAAGAGAAGGTTGGATTTTTTATTGTCGGGTTTTAATTTCAACTTTCATAGGGATGATCCTTTATGGAGCATTTTGTCACTTTTGGAGAGATTGTCCATAAGGATGCCATTGAAGTAAGAGGATAATAAAGAGGGCAAAGAAGAAAGCAGAGAGTTCTACTCCCGTCTTCACCCTCTTGGTTAGAGGCTATGGTTTAGTTGCCGAGCCATTCTATTGCCATGGGGTTTCCTACAGT
>CAMFNC010000111.1 GCA_945965245.1 uncultured Porphyromonas sp.
CAATGGAATGATGCATAAATGAAAAGAATGGTATCCATATTTTTTGTGTTGCTTGCCAATATTGCATTCTTGGCACACGATATCATTCCCCATCATCATCAAATAACGGCAACCATTATCGACCGGTTGGGCGGTCATGCCGTTTGTGAGCAACATCATTCTTCCTGCCTCGGATTTTTATGCAAACATGGAACAGAAGAGTCGGAAACATGTCCGATAAACGAAACATCCGTTTTACCGCATCGCGGACAGGAAGATACCGTGGATACGGAAAACTGCGATAATTTCGATTATAATCTATTCTATTTATCCGAAAGCATTCCATCGGCTCCTTATCGAGAGATTTGCTCCGTAAAGCCGAAGTCGCATACTGCCGAAAAACTTCTTGATCGTTTAGCCCGCTCTTTCGGATTGCGGGCACCTCCCGTTTGTTGATTTTTTCTTGTAATGGCTTTTGCAGCAAAACGAAAGGCATAAATTTTCAGCTCCGTATATTCTAATTCATATATGGGCTAAGTATCATTATTTATAAAAAATCAACCGACATGAAATCAAAAATATTTTTAATAGCAATTGCTCTATTGGGTCTGGCCGCTTGTGGCAGAGGCTATACAAACGAACAAAACTGTAACCACACTCACGAAGAGGGATGCACAGAACATAATCATGCCGCGGAAGCTGCCGCTCCGGCTACGCAGGAGAGTTTCAAAGTGGAGGCAGACACGCTCCATGCCGAAGAAGAAGCTCACAACCATGACTGTGACCACGATCATGATCACGAAGGCGAAAGCCATCACACGCATTAAATCTTACCGTCATGAAAATAGCAAGACTTTTTACGGCTCTGCTGCTGGCAGTGGCCGTAATGGGTTGTGCTCATAAGCATGACCTCCGGCACGATGAAGACAGCGGACATAACCACAACGACAAACTGCAATTGACAGCATATTCCTCGGAGTTTGAGGTCTTTGCAGAGGCTGTTCCGTTTGTGGTAGGAGAGCCGAGCGATATTCTCGTTCACATCACTTCATTGAAAAACTTTAAGCCGCTGACTTCGGGTAAGGTAACGGCAAGCCTTGTGGTGGGTATCGATGGCATCAGACAAACGGCCCAAGCTCCCGTTAGTCCAGGAGTTTATCGTTTTACGCTTACTCCGGGCACGAAAGGACGTGGCAAAATGCTTTTCCAAATTCAAACCAACCAAGGTGAGGTTCAGCTTACGGTACCGAATGTAAAGGTCTATGACGATAATCACGATGCCCTGCATGCTGCTTCCGACGCTATGGCGATGAGCAGCAATAGTGTGAATTTTAGCAAAGAGATGAGCTGGAAAGTGGATTTCTCCACCGAAGCCTGTCGCAAAGAACCTTTCGGAGAGATCATTCGCACCATGGCGCAGATAGAGCCTTCACAAGGAGATGAATGTGCCGTAACGGCCAAAAGTAGCGGCATTATCACCTTTGCCGATAATGGAATTGCAGAAGGGAAAGAGGTGGGCAAAGGACAGACTTTGTTTTACATTGAGAGTGCCGATATGACGGACAACAACCTTTCTGTGCGCTACCGCGAAGCCGAGAGTAATTATAATCTGGCCAAAAAGGAGTATGAGCGCAAAAAGGAATTGGGCAAAGACAAGATTGTATCGGAAAGCGATTTGCTGCAATCCAAACGCGATTACGAAACGGCAGAAGCGATCTACAAAAACTTGCGCAAAAACTTCGCCGCCGGCAAACAAGTCGTAGCTGCACCCATTGGCGGATTTGTGAAACAGCTATCAGTGCGAAACGGTGAATATGTGGAGGCCGGTCAATCCATCACTACCATTGCCCAAAATCGCAACTTGTTTATCAAAGCGGAATTACAACCGAAATATTACGCTGCATTGGAACGTGTGACAGGTGCTCATTTCAGAATGCTGAACGATGAGCATATCTACTCGCTGGATGATCTGAAAGGGCGTTTGATTGCTTACGGGAAATCCGTTACTGCCGATAGTCCGTTATTGCCCGTGATATTCCAAGTAAATAATTCCGTGAAGCTGCTGCCGGGTTCGTTCATAGAAATATATATCAAAACGCGGGGCACAAACAATGTGCTAACGGTGCCCAACGAGTCTTTGGTGGAAGAGATGGGCAATCACTTTGTCTATGTGCAGCTTACTCCGGTGTTTTTCGAAAAACGAGAGGTAAAAATCGGTATCACCGATGGCTGCAGAACCGAAGTCCGCTCCGGGCTGAAAGAAGCCGAACGCATCGTGGTCAAGGGTGCTATTCTCGTTAAACTGGCACAAGCCACGAGTGCTTTGGATGCTCATTCCTGGCACGTCCATTAACGGTGGGAGGAAAGCATGATGGACTTTATTAATCGCATCATCGGGTTTTCTCTGAAGAACCGATTAATTGTATTGCTGGGGGTCTTGCTGCTTATCATTGGCGGTCTGTACTCTTCGCAAAAAATGGACGTGGATGTATTTCCCGACCTTACGGCACCCACCGTGGTGGTGATGACCGACGCCCACGGTATGGCTACCGAAGAGGTGGAGCGTTTGGTCACCTTCCCCATAGAAACAGCTGTAAACGGTGCCACCAATGTGCGCCGTGTGCGTTCGGCCTCTTCGTATGGATTTTCTTTTATCTGGGTAGAATTTGACTGGGGCACGGATATTTTTCAGGCTCGTCAGATTGTCAGTGAAAAAATGGTGGCCTTGGGTGATGCCCTTCCGAGCGGCATTACTCCGGTATTGGCTCCGCAATCGAGTGTAATGGGCGAAATCTTGTTTGTGGGTTTGCAGGCAGACTCCACTTCCATCATGGATTTGCGCACACTGGCCGATTGGGTTATCAAACCGGCAGTTCTGGCCACGGGTGGCGTATCGCAGGTTACCATTATCGGAGGCGATTACAAGCAATACCAGATTTTGGCAGATCCGCAGAAAATGGCAGCCTATGGGGTGACCATGGCGGAATTGGAAAATGCAGGCAGAACTATCAGCTCCAACTCGGTCGGCGGTGTTGTTCGCGAATATGGCAATGAATATGCTCTGCGTGGTATGGCTCGTACTGCCGACCCTGAAGAACTGGGTGCTACGCCGATAAAGATGCACAACGGACAACCCATCGCTTTATCGGATGTGGCAGATGTGGTGGTGGGTAGTGCCGTGAAGATGGGACATGCGTCGCAAAACGCAGAACCTGCGGTGATTTTGGCTATATCCAAACAGCCCAATATCAATACACTGAATGTGACGAAGAAAATCGAAAGCAATCTGAAGGACATTCAGAAAGCTCTTCCGCCAGATGTACGTATGGATACAAAAATCTTCCGGCAGGCCGATTTTATCGAAACCGCTGTAAGCAATGTGGGGCGTGCCTTGCTGGAAGGTGCGGTGTTTGTCATCATCATTCTGTTCTTATTCCTGAACAGCTTCCGCACCACGGTCATTTCGGTGGTGGCCATACCGCTGTCACTATTGGGCACGCTTGTGGTGCTGCACTTGCTGGGTTTGAACATCAATACCATGACGCTGGGCGGTATGTGCATTGCCATCGGTTCGCTGGTGGACGATGCCATCATAGACGTGGAAAACGTTTATAAGCGATTGCGCCAAAATCATCAATTGCCCAAGGAGCAACGCGAGTCTGTTCTTACAGTGGTATTTGAGGCATCCAAAGAAATTCGCGCCTCCATCCTAAGCGCAACTTTTATCATCATGGTAGCGTTTATGCCCCTATTCATCTTGTCGGGCATGGAGGGTCGCATGCTCAAGCCGCTGGGTATAGCCTATATCATCTCGCTGTTTATGTCACTTATCGTTGCCATGACCATAACGCCACTTTTGTGTCGTATGATATTGTCCGATGATAAGTATTTGACCCGAAACGAGAAAGATGGCTGGCTCACACGCAAGCTGTCTGCTGGATATGCCCGGTCACTTTCGTGGGTACTGAACAATAAGAAGAAAGTGCTTGCCGGTACTTTGGGATTGCTAACGATTACCGTGATATTGTTCTTCTCTATGGGACAGAGCTTCCTGCCCGAATTCAACGAAGGCTCGGCCACGATTTCGGCGGTAGCCAAGCCGGGGGTGTCACTTGACGTAAACAACGAGTTGGGCGTTCTGATGGAACGAGAGCTGCTCAAGGTACCTGAAGTCATCAGCACCGCGCGCCGAACCGGACGTGGCGAGCTGGACGAACACTCCCAAGCCACCAACGGAGCGGAAATCGATGTGCAGTTTGTACGAAAAGACCGCAGCCGCGAAGAAATCTTCAACGATATGCGCCAAAAGCTGATGGGCGTGCCCGGTATTGCTGCCACCGTGGGGCAGCCACTCGGACACCGCATAGACCACATGCTGTCCGGCACTCGTGCCGCCATTGCCATCAAACTGTTCGGCACGGACCTGAGCAAGATGTTTATGATTGGCAACCGCATCAAAGGGGCTATCGAAGGCATCGAAGGGCTGGTGGACGTATCTGTGGAGCAACAGGTGGAAACTCCTCAATTGCAGGTAAGAGCCAATCGCACAGCTCTGGCCAAATATGGCATCAGCATCGGTGAATTTAATCAATTCATCACCCTTGCGTTTGCAGGTGAAAAACTCGCTGATATATATGAAGGACAACGCAGCTTTGATTTAATCCTTCGTCTAAACAAGAACTATACCGGTAGTGTGGAGGGCGTCAAAAAAGCATTGATAGACACCGGCGATGGAGGAAAAGTGCCATTGGAAGAGGTGGCGGAAATCGTTTCAGTGGGTGGTCCGAATACCATTGCCAGAGAGAATGTGCAACGTAAACTGGTGGTATCTGCCAATGTGTCCGAGCGAGACGTGGCCAGCGTAATGGATGACATTCGCATGGCTATCGAAAGCGACATTACACTCCCCGAAGGTTACCGCATCGAATACGGCGGTCAGTTCGAGAGTGCACAAAGAGCCTCCCGCACGTTAACCTTGGCTATCTTGATTTCCATCCTTATCATCTTCCTTTTATTGTATGGCGAATTCAAGAGCACATCTTTATCGGGCATTGTGCTTATCAGTTTGCCACTGGCTCTTATCGGCGGTATTTTGGCTGTCTTTTTCTCGTCCGGAGTTATCAGCATCCCATCCATCATTGGTTTTATCACGCTCTTCGGTGTAGCAACCCGAAATGGTATTTTGCTGATATCGAATTACAAACACCTGCAAGGAAAAGGCGCTTCACTGCATGAAATCGTATTGCACGGCTCCATCGACCGCTTGAACCCAATTTTGATGACGGCTCTCACCTCGGCTCTTGCCTTAATTCCGTTGGTGATCAGCGGCGATAAACCGGGCAATGAAATCCAAAGTCCCATGGCTATTGTGGTATTGGGTGGATTGCTCACCTCCACATTGCTGAATATCTATGTAATGCCTGTGATATATGAATGGTATGCCGGGCGCAAATCCGGAAAGGAGATAATCGAATGAAGAAGATAATAATCTATATGGTCGTGCTGTTTCTCCCGCCGGCAGTTTGGGCGCAAGATATCTATGCTCCCATTCTGCAAGAAATAGAACAAAACAGCACCACTCTTCAAGCCCTCAAAGAGGGTTTGAATGCCACTAAGCTGGCGAATAAAACAGGATTGATGCCGGATAATCCGGAAGTGGAGTTTGGCTATTTGTGGGGCAACCCTTCTGCCATCGGCAACCGTAAGGAAATCAGCGTCAGTCAGACTCTGGACTTCCCTACGGCATACATATGGCGCAATAGGCTGTCGGAACTGCAAAATCACAGTGCAGAATACGAATACCGCACCCAAAGAATGGAACTATTGCTCTCTGCCAAATCAAAGTGTATCGAACTGGTTTATTACAATGCCTTGCACAAACTATATGCCCGCCAAGCGGAACAAGCCAACCGAATAGCGGAAGCACATGAAAAGATGATGCAAGCCGGTGAAACCAATCGGCTGGCATATAACAAGGCGATGTTAAACAGAACGAACATGACGAACGAATTGCGTCGCATAGACCTCGAACGCCAACATCTGCTCTCCACGCTTGCTACCATGAATGGCGGCAAGGAGGTGGATTTCGTTTTCGATGGCTATGAAGCCGTCATGCTCCCTGCCGATTTCGAAAATTGGTATCGGACGGCAGAAATGCAAAATCCGTCCTTGCAATACTTGCGTTCGCAAGTGGATGTGGCCAACTGCCAAGTAAGTGTATCGCGAGCCGAAGGGATGCCTAAGTTTTCGGTCGGCTATACGGGTGAATATGTGCTGGGCGAGAAGTTTCAAGGTATTACGATGGGCATATCCATCCCATTGTGGCAAAACAAAAACCGCATCAAACATGCCCAAGCAGCCGCTACAACATCCGGTATCATGAAAGAAGATGCCAAAGTGCAATATTACAACCGTCTGAAGGCTCTGTATACCGAGGCTGTCAGTCTGCAAGCCACGACCTGTGAATATACCGAAACGCTGAAAAACCACGGTAGCGAAGAATTATTGCTCAAAGCATACCATAGCGGAGAACTTTCCCTTTTGGAGTATTTGCTTGAAATGGAATACTATTATGCTTGCTACAAAAATAAGATGGAGGCCGAACGAGATCTGGCTTTGACATTTGCCAACTTAACAGCTTATACGCTATGACCCTTTGACAGTGTTCGGTAAGGGGGTAAGTGTATCAAAATTTCATTCTCCCTAAATCAACTATCATTTGTAAAGAACAACCGCTATTAAAGAGCTAAAAGCCCAATGATAGCGGTTGTTTTGTTTTATTAAGAAAGGCGGAGGCTGTCAATATGAATAGAGACTTCTCCCTTGCACTATATTTTAATACGCCCACAAAAAATTACATTTTCCGGCTATCATTCTTCTTTCCATTCCGAGAGAATTTTTTTGATTCTGAACTATCTCGTTGTATAATAGAGTGTTACCACTTTGTGGTGAATGAATGGGTAACGATTTAGAAATGAGCGGAGTGCTTTGAAGGACATTGTTTTGAATAGCCAAAGAACGCTCACTATTTTACTTGCAAAGGTACATATTTGCGAGGGAAAGTGAGCGTCTTTTCTTGTTTTTCTTCTTGTCAGTGAAAGAAAAAAGCAATTACAGCCGCTGCGAGCGGTTGCGGTTGATAAGCTGTTTCCATTTCTGCTCGCACCAATCGGTAATGGAAAGCCCGTTGATGGTGAGGAGCGGTCGCTTCTTCTCATCCTTGATGATACGGATTTCGCTGTCCTCTTCCGTGAACTCTCTCTTGTATAATCCCGAATAGGCTTTAGCCGTGCCTCGCTGGGGAGTCTCTGTGCGATACATCTCCGCTATTCTGTCGTCAGAGAAATCTATCTTTCGGAGCATCAGACGAATGTTCAGCAATTGATAGAAGCCATTGAAAAAACGTTTTATCCAATTCCGCTCTTCCTCGTAAATCTGCACGGTTTCTTTCAATTCGGCAATGGCTCTGTCCCTTCCCTTGACCGTGTCCTGCAAGAGAACGACTTCCTTTCGGATTTCGTTTTTCTCCTTTTCTGAAAGATGCCGTTGCCGTTCGGCCTCTTGCTCCAAGTCTGCAATACGCTTCTCTGCCTTGTCGAGTTCGGGGTTCCCAAAGAGGGAGTACAGCGTACCTTTCATTCGGAGCTTGCCTGCCTGCTTCTCCAGCTCCTTTATCTTGGCTGTGAGTTCCGCCTTTTGAGCTTCCTTCTCTCTTGTAGATTTGAGAATTTCCTTGTAATACTCCATCGTGGTACGGTGCTTGGCTACCGAGCCGTGTACGCCCCGTTCCAATCCGAAACGCTGCACTCGCTTGGCATAGTCCGTTTGATACTGCTCCAGCTTCTTGGGCGTAAGCACATCATCGGCACAAAGCCGTACCTTGTTTTTCTTCGTCTTGTACTTCCGCTTCCCATTCTCGGCTTCCTCTTTGGCTTTCCGTCTTTCGCCCGTGACAATCGGGACGACCGTGGCGTGAATATGGGGCGTTTCCTCGTCTGCGTGGAGTGTGGCAGCGACCACGTTGTCCGCCCCGAAAGTGTCACGAAGCCAATCCATCGATTCATCACACCACTCGTACAGGCGTCCTTCCTGCTCTATGCGAGCCATATCCTTTGGTGAGCTTGACAGAATAAAGCGTAAGGCTTTGACTTGGTTCTTTGCTACCTTTCGGTAGATACCGGCTGTGGCGATGCGATGTTCTATCGCTTCGCTACGGTTGGTCACATTTGCAGGGAATTGCACCAATTCCCTGTTCAGGTGTGTGCGAGAAGGATCGACGTTACTCGGGGTATATGTCCGCGCTATATGAGCGGTATTTCCCGAGTCGTTGCTTCTCGCCTTGTCTATATGTAATACGGCGTAGCCCATTGTTTGAAGATTGATTTAGGGGTATCCAAAGGGGCGAAGTCCCTTGGCTCAGAAGGGTATTTTTAGCGATAACGGAGTGCAGCGTGAAGAAAATACCCTAATGAGCTATGGCATTTCTTGAAATGTCCGCTCCGCCCTACTCGTACTTCTTTCTTGTTACGTTGCATTCTGTGAATGCCTGCACGCTTTGTTTCTAAGTTTGGCTCTGCAAACTTGCTGTTCTGCGGAACTGCCGTAGCTATCGAAACAAAGCCGTTTATTCGCATACATTTTATTTCCTGCATCTTTGAATACCTGATGATAGAATAATGTTGTTTGCTCTCTTTTGCCTTATCGCCTAAGTCCTCGTTTGCGAGGTGGTATCACCTGCTTTAGTTCTGTTCTTTGGGCAACGTGGTACTCATTGAGGTCTTTGTATCGGGCATAGTATTGGCTCATATCCTCTACCTTGATGCCTGCTGAGCGAAGAGATTGGAGGGCTTTTCGTCCTGCTTCATCGTTGTCGAGGAATGCCCGAACGGAGTCGATGCCGTTCTCGTGGAGATAGGCAACGGCTCGTGGAAGATTGCTCACGGAGTTCAGAACGATGGAAGGCGAAATGGGTTCTTTTCCTTTCACCGTGAGATAGGAAAGGAAATCCATAAAGCCCTCAAAGATGCAGTGAGGAGCATTATTCGCTTTTCCTGCTATCACGGAAATATCCTTCGGAGCGATTGTGCCTTTGAATGTCTTGTTGTCTCGAAGCTCGTACCCTCCTGCACGATTGGGAAAGCCGATGGCAGAGTATTCTCTTCCTCCCACTTCGTAGCGAATGTGACGGAGATAGGGACTTGCCACGGCAAGGTCTATCTTGCGCACCTCTCGGAGATAGTTTTGCAGATGTAGGGGTAACGCTTCGCTAATGGAGAGAATCCGCCTTGTACTTGTGGAATTGGTCGTAGTAGAGCTTGTTATACGATGAAAGGAAGAGGGGGTGAGGGTTGTCGCTTTCTCTTCGGCAAGATGTGCCATTGCTTCGTAGACACTGCATCCTTGCATCCGCATCACAAGGTCGATGATGCT
>CAMFNC010000112.1 GCA_945965245.1 uncultured Porphyromonas sp.
GCTATAATAATTATATTTATATATGTAAGAAGATAAAAACCATAAATCAAAGAAATGAAAACCTCCGAAGTCTGCATCTTCAGCTTGGAGCTCATCCCAAACCTACACGACACCGAACTTCGGAGGTCATTCTAATCACACAAACTATATTATGGCATAGTCTGTTTGTGCCTCTGCTTGGCACGTTCCTTTAGGGAATATTTTAGGAAGAGGGCTTCGCCTCTATCCATAGCTTTCCTCGAAGCCGCAGAATAGTTTTGCAGGTCTTCTGGCTTATAACCTTAATTCCCGACCTTCCCTTCGGCACAGAACCAAAAGTGGCTTTCGGAAACCTAATAGCGGTTATACACAGCAGCGGGACTGCTCAGGATTCGCACCTGATTCCCTTTTAAGCATACGCCCAAATCTGGTGATTTGCACTCGTATGCACAAAACTCATTGCAAATATAGGTGATTAATCTTTAATAGCTACAATTTCTATCTCCACCAAGCCATTTTTGGGCAGAGTTTTCACAGCCACAGCCGAACGAGCAGGAAAATCTCCTTCAAATTGTTTTTCATATACTTGGTTCATAGCGGCAAAGTCTGCCATATCTGCCAAGAAACAAGTGGTTTTTACGATATGCTTCATCTCCATACCCGCTTCCGCTAAGATGGCGCGGATATTGCGGAATACTTGTTCGGTTTGTTCGGTTACATCGGCAGAAGGAAAGTTACCGGTTTTAGGGTCCAGTCCCAACTGTCCACTGGCATAAAGCATATTACCATTTATGAGAATAGCTTGACTGTAAGGTCCAATAGCCGCAGGAGCAGTGGCTGTACTGATTACTTTTTTCATTGTGTTCGTTTTTATAAGTTGATACTTTAGTTATTAATTAATGATTTGCTGATATATTCTCTTGACGCACCACTTCATATAGCAAGATGCCGGCTGCCACAGACACATTGAGAGAACCGATGGTTCCTTGTTGCGGAATGGCCACAATGCTATCTGCCATCCTTAATGTTTGTTCGCCTGGACCAACATCCTCTGCGCCCATAACCAGAGCCAGAGGCAATGTCATATTTTCTTCGGTATAGAGCGCCGCGGCTTTTTCGGAAGCAGCCACCACACGGATGCCGCTATCACGCAGCAAACTAATAGCTGTGGGGATGGAACTAACGCGACAAACGGGGATGCGACTCAAAGCTCCGGCAGACGTCTTGACTGCGTCGGGTGTTACGGATACACTACCTCGCTCCGGTATCACAATGGCATCTGCGCCGGCACACTCTGCCGTGCGGGCAATGGCACCGAAGTTACGCACATCGGTAATACCATCCAGTAAAACGACAAAAGGCATTTTTCCCGCTTCGAAGAGTTGAGGAATTAACATTTCCAAATGGGTGTATTCTATATCGGTCAGGAAAGCCACCACACCTTGGTGGCTCTTGACGGTCAGTCGGTTCAATTTTTCCTCCGGTACCATCATCACCGGGATGCAGCGTTCTTTGGCCACAGCAGTAATTCGCAAGGACTCCTCGGTGCGCAGAGCGCGCTTCATGAATATCTTGTCAAATTCTTTGCCGGCTTCCAGAGCTTCCATTATGGGATGAATACCATAAATAAGATTCTTCTTCATTTTGTTTTCTTGAGTTTTCTTATCAGTTCTTTTGCCGCAGCCAACGCTACAGGGCTAAGGTTACTGCCGCTTTGGATACGTGCAACCTCCTCGATATGCTCTTGGTCGGATAGCACGCGCACATCGGTATGCGTTTGACCTTCGTGCACCTCCTTATAGACGAAATGGTGCTGCTCACCAGCAGCGGCAATCTGGGGCAGATGCGTTACGGCTATTACCTGCATCACGCCACCCATTCTACGCATGATGTATGCTATTTTCTCGGCAGTATCACCACTCACTCCCGTATCTATTTCATCGAAAAGAATCGTAGGCAAACTTTTATGCTCGGCCAATAGGGCTTTCAGGCAAAGCATCAAGCGAGCAATTTCACCCCCAGAGGCAATTTCGGTCACCGGTTCCGGTGTTCGATCGGGGTTGGCAGAAAACAGAAAGACCGCAGCATCTCCACCATCGGGCATAAGCGTATTGGTGGGGGAAAGCTCCACAGCAAACTGTACATGAGGCATGGCCAAATGTTTCAATTCCCGCACCATATAATCACTTAGTTTTTTGCCGGCGGAGAGGCGTGCCAAGTGTAATTTCTCAGCCATGGCTTGCAACCCTCGATAAGATTTCGTTCGGAGTTCCTCCATCCTTGCAATTTCCTCTTCATAGTCGGCCATTCGGCTTAACCGCAATTCCATATCATTACGCAACACTATCAATTCCTCTTCACTTTGGGCATGATGCTTATTGAGCAACGTATTGATAAGGTCTATACGCGACGAAAGGAAAGCCAATTTTTCGGGATCATACTGTGTAGATTCGTTGACTCTATCTATACCAGAAACAATGTCGTCCATTTCGATGCGGCAACTTTGCAATCGCTCTTGAAGACTTTCGGCTTCAGGAAGATATTTGGATGCTCGGCGTAGCGCCTCCACCGCCATACGTATCATGAGCAGAGCTCCATGTTCATCGTCCGACAGAGCCGCATAGGCTTGCGATAGTTCCAACTTAATATCTTGAGCGTACGTCAGACGTTGCGCCTCGTTTTCGGCGCAGCCCAATTCTCCAATTTGTATTTTGGCTTCATCCAATTGCTTAAATTGGAAGGTCAAATAATCCTGCTCCTCACAGTCTTTTTCCTTGAGAGCTTTCAGTCGATCCAATTCCTCGCCGATGCGCTTATGCTCCCGATAGGCTACTTTATAGGCTGCCAAATCAGTGGCATTATCCGCCAATGTATCCAACACATCCAATTGGAAAGATGCATTGGAGAGAAGTAAATTTTTGTGTTGGGAATGGATATCAATAAACCATTCACCTAATTGTTTCAGAACGGTCAAAGAAGCCGGAGTGTCATTGACAAAAGCACGGCTTTTGCCATTGGGCATCAATTCTCGGCGAATGATACAACATTCCGAGTCTGTATCTATGCCTTCGGACTCCAAATAATCATTAACCAAAGGTGTCGATAACGTAAATACACCCTCTATTATACATTTCTTCTCTTCCGAACGCAACATATTGCTTTCGGCGCGCTTCCCGGTAAGCAAATCCAAAGCACCCAGAATGATACTTTTACCCGCACCCGTTTCTCCTGTCACCACAGAGAAGCCCGCGTGAGGTTCATAGCGCAATTCGTCAATCAGAACAAAGTTGAAAATGTATAGGGATTGTAGCATATCCGATAGATTCAATAAAATTTATTGTCGGAGCAACGCATACCGATTCTCTTCCGTGGGAAAAAGGGTGTATAAAGCATTATATGCGCGCAATTTTTCTTCACGTGAAGCCTGTTGCATAATACCGGCTATTTCCGTTAGTTTATTTTCACTCCAGAGTCTGAGTAGACGATTTCGCCCTTGTGTGACCACGGCTGCACTCCAAGACTCTAACATCTGCAATAGTTCGGTACGGCAGGCCAAGGAGTTGATAGTCATGCGATCCAATATCATTCGATGATACCGATACCATGCCTTGCGCATAGAAAGTGCATCGGAAGCCGTAAGCCATTCAATCCATTTGCTTCTGTGCATGGACAATTCATCGGTTCTCCACCCATCCCACTCCACTCTGCCGGCAGCCGAACGTTGCAGTTCGGTCAATCGTTTCAAATCGGCATCGGCAGCCAATTCGCCAAAGCTATCCATATTGAGTGCAATAATTAGATTAGCATAATAACCGATAATGGCAGTAAGATTTTGAGTCAGCCTCTCCGGTTGGAATCGAATTTGCTCGAATGGACGGTAATAAAAATTCACTTCCCGATCCCATACATCAAGAAGTTGCGAACGGTATGTACTACCATACACAGGGCGTTGAGCTGTTACATGCAGATGGGCATGATATTCACCAGCATCGGTACGGCTTTGAATATCCAGAGAAAAGTGGCACGGGATACGCTCTTCCGATGAAAAGATGTAATCAGACCAACGAGTACGATTGAGCATATCCAACAATTCTTTTTTGAGTTGCACAAACGTTTCTGCCTCGGCAGTACCCAATCGGCCGGTTTGCACTCCCACTGTAGCCATCAGCTCTTGCGCATGAAGCGGAGTGTATTCTCCCCAAGAGAAAACCCATCCAAATGCAAATATCCAAGGCAAAAGTTTACGTGCCAACATCTTTTATCAGTGAAGTTTAGATGTCAGATATTCTGCCAAATCTTCTGCCACGGCAGTCTTGCTTTTCAGTGGAAACGATTGGCTAAGCCCTTGGCGATCAAACAGTGTGATTTTATTCGTCGTGCCTCCGAAGCCTGCACCGGCATCTTGCAACGTGTTCAGTACAATGGCATCCAAATGCTTGGCGTCTAATTTGCGCAATGCTTCATCATGACCTTTTCCTGTTTCCAAAGAAAAACCGATAAATAATTGTCCTTCTTTTTTATTTGCTCCCAAAGTGGCGGCAATGTCCGGATTGCGCAGCAATCGCAGTTGTATCTCCTCAGTGTGTTCGCGTTTCAACTTATGCTCCGCCGTTTCAGCAGGATGATAATCAGCTACTGCAGCACTGAAGATGGCGGCATGGCATTGGTCTGCCATTTCAAGGCAGGCAGCAAGCATCTCACGCGCACTTTCCACACGCACAGTACAAACCTGCGGCAGTGGTTGCTCGGCACTCGGCCCCAGTACCAAATGTACTTCAGCCCCACGTACGGCCAGGGCATTGGCTATAGCCACCCCCATACGCCCCGTGCTGTAATTGCCGATAAAACGCACTGGGTCTATCTTTTCGTAAGTAGGTCCTGCGGTAATGAGGATTTTCTTGCCCGTCAGCGTCTGCCGAGCGGCAAAAAATACTTCCAATGATGCCACAATCGTTTCCGGTTCTTCCATTCGCCCTCTCCCCACAAGATGACTGGCCAATTCGCCGGCAGCAGGTTCAATGATATGATTACCACGACTACGCAACAATTCCAGATTGTCTTGTGTGGAAGCATGAGCAAACATATCGAGATCCATGGCCGGAGCCACAAAGACCGGACATTTGGCTGATAAATAAGTGGTCACAAGCATATTGTCGGCTATACCGTGAGCCATCTTGCCAATGGTGGAGGCAGTGGCAGGAGCTATCAGCATCAGGTCAGCCCATAATCCCAAATCCACATGACTATTCCACGTACCGTCCCGATTGCTAAAGAACTCCGAAATTACCGGTTTGGACGTCAGAGCCGACAGCGTTATTGGAGTAATAAATTCCTTTCCGGCAGGCGTAATCACGATTTGCACCTCTGCACCAGATTTAATCAGAAGGCGCGTCAGCACCGCCGCTTTATAGGCAGCAATGCTGCCGGTAATGCCCAATATGATATGTTTGCCGTGGAGTACGGATAATGCCATGTTTACAGTAAGCTGATTATTTAACTTTTTTCTCTTGGCAGAAAGCGATATAGAAACGGGTAAAGTGGCGTTTGGTATCTTGGGCAAACTGCGCATTCTGAATCCAAGAATAATAAGAGGAGTCGGACTCAAAAACAGAGGTAAGGGTACGTCCTTTATATTTACCGAAATTGATTACCGGTTCATCCTTATCATTGCGAATAAGGCAGCCGGCATAGTCGATACTCTGATGATAACGTGACATTTCGCCCAATGATTTCATATCCTTGGGCAAATCCGGATAGCGATCCAACTGAGCCAAAAAGACTTCCAGCGTAGCCATGGTATCCGCCTCGGCAGAGTGTGCATCCATAAGGTCTTTTTGGCAATAGAACTTATAGGCAGCCGAAAGCGTGCGCGGCTCCATTTTATGGAAAATGGTCTGCACATCAATTTGATTGACAGTATCGAAATCCACCTCCACACCGGCACGCAGAAACTCTTCCACAAGGAGAGGCAGATCGAAGCGATTGCTATTGAACCCGGCCACATCGCATCCCCGAATCCACTCATACAGACTTTTGGCTACCTGACGGAAAGTGGGACAATCCTTCACATCCTCATCGGTAATGCCATGAATGGCCGTGGATTCTTCGGGAATATGTCTTTCGGGATTAATTCTTCTTGTCCGAACCTCGCGTCCGCCATCCGGCTTCAATTTCACAATGCTGATTTCCACAATTCGATCTTCCACCACACGCACTCCGGTGGTTTCGAGGTCAAAAAATACAATGGGACGCTGCAATGTAACGTTCATAACCGAAAGAATTTATTCGCCGATTAGTTTCATAGGAATAATCAAGCCACAGAGGTCTATACCCTCTTGTGTCTCGGTAGGATAGATCAGCCCGGCTCTCGTCTGGTCGGCCAGACACAAATTAATTTCGCTACCGGCTATGTTTTGGAGCATAGTCAACAGCATGCCCGAATCAAAGCCAATGTGCACGTTTACATCGGGCGAATTACCGGAACAGGGAATACGCTCTTCGGCTGCAATAGAGAAGTCCACATCATTGGCCGTCATTTTAATTTGCTCCGGCATCACTTCCAAACGCACAAGTCCGTTGGCCTGATTAGAAAATCCGGATACGCGTTTCACTGCCGAAAGGAATTGCATACGCTCTATGGTGATGACAAATGGATTATTGGTGGGGATAACGCTGTCATAATTCGGATAGCGACCCTCCAAGAGGCGTGCCGTCATGGTATATTCCGAAAGTTGGAATATGGCGTATTTGGTATCGAAAGCTATTTTCACTTCACCATCCTCACGGGGCAGCAATGTTTTGGTCAGGAGCGTGCAGGCCTTTTCGGAAATACTGATGGAGGTGCGGATGCCGCTATGCACCATCGTATCCGTATATTTTACCAAAATATGACCATCGGACGCCACAAACACCACTTTATCTTCAAAAAAGTCGGCAAAGACACCGGTCATTATGGGGCGGCGTTCGTCCTTACTGGTAGCATTTTGGGTGGCATTCAGACCGGCCAAAAGACGAGAAGCTGGCAATGTGATATATTGCACATCCGACTCCATGGCAGGAGCCAACGGATAAACCTCGGCTTTTTCCACCTTGAAATTATAATGACCATTGCTGTAAACGATTTTGGCATCCATGGACTCAAGGTTGATTTCGAACTCGATAGGTTGGTCTGCCAATTCTTTCAGCGAGTCTGTTACCAAACGCTCGGCCATCAAAAAAGCACCATCTTCGGCACGATTTTCCACTTCCAGCGAGGTCGTCACACGATTGGCGGAGTCAGAGGCAGTAATGGTCAGCTTTTTACCTTCCAAAGAGAATAAGATACTGCCCAAAACCGGAATGGCGGCAGTGCTCTTGGGAGATATGGCACGTGAGCATGCCATTAGGCGTTGCACCAATTCGGTGCTGGATACTATAAACTTCATATTCTTGTGGTATTTAATTATTCTGATACACAAAGATAATAAAAGATAGTATTGAAGTATTGATGTCCGATAAATCAACGATGATAGCATCCAATCCGAACATGACTATGCCGGCAAAGAATAATCAGAATGGCATCAAAATACTTGGCTCCGACAAGCAATCTTCCACAAATCGGTCGTATATGATGAAAGTTTATGCATGGCTTCGGATAGTGATGATTTTTTTGTGCATAAATTGAATTTGTTTTATGCACATTTTGCTCGCGTTTTATTATAAAATAAAAGCAATTTATGGTTAGATTTTTCAGCATATCACCGCAGACTCTCATTGCCCTTATACTGAATGCCTTACGATTCATCCTTTGTAAAAACAAAAAAGGTGGAGCCGATACAAAAATCTCGACTCCGCCTTCATCATATTATTTATTGCTCCGAAAACAGAGATAAACATTTAATCAGATCAAACATGCATTGCAGTCCAATACGGTAATGGCCGTAAGATTAAGCAAATCGTTTACCGTGGCATCATGGTCAGCGAAATAAACGGGTTTGTTCAGTCCCATCTGAATGGGACCTACCACTTCAGCGGCATCTTCGGCTTCACGAAGCATCTGGTAACAAGCATTCGCAGCTGACAGACGCGGGAAAATCAGCACATTGGCATTTTGTCCCTTGAGTTTATTGTTCGGATACTTCACATCTCGCTTTTCGGCATGCATAGCCATGGATACCTGCATCTCACCATCCACCGTGATATAGGGATACTTCTCGTGCAGGATGGCCACAGCCTTACGCACCTCGATGGTGCTATCCGTTTGGTCTGTTCCGAAATCCGAAAAACCCACCATGGCAATCACAGGTTTGATACCGAAGCAATGCACCTTCTCGTAAGCCATCACCGCTATATCCACCAGCACATCGGCGGTTAGATTGCAATTGATGAGCGTATCTGCCAAAAAAACGGGGTCGCCCTTCAGAGTCACTATGTGCATAGTGGCAAAGCTGCCGATACCGGGTTGCAAGCCCACAGTGCGCTTGGTTATATCCGCCAGATGTCTGTATTGATGATGCGTGCCCGTAATCATGCCATCGGCATCGCCATGCTCCACCATCATCATACCATAATAATTGGGGTCGAACATATTATCGGCTGCCTCGGCAGCATTGCCCCCATTGCGCCAATTCTTTCGTGCCAGCAATTCAGCATATGCCAAACGGGTGGGACGCATCTCATCGCTCCGATGATTGACAATGGTAATGCCCTTCAAAGATAGACGAAGACTATCTGCCAAATTGCCTATTTGCTTGGGTTCACCCAAAATAATCGGTTCGGCAATACCTTGATGTTTGGCTTCAATGGCGGCTTTGAGTACAGTGGGGTTTTCGCCTGCGGCATAGACTACCCGCCGCGGCGATATCTTGGCTGCCTCGTGCAAACGGCGTGTCAGATGACTCATCAGCCCCAACCGACTTAGTAATTCTGCCTCGTATACATCCCAATCCGCAACCGGTTTCTGTGCCACACCACTTTCCATGGCAGCTTTGGCAACAGCCTTGGAAACGCGCAGTATCAGACGCGGATCCACTGGTTTGGGTATGAAATAATCCTTACCGAACTCCAAATCGGGATTACCGTAAGCCCGCTTAACCTCATCGGGCACATTCTCGCGTGCAATGGAAGCAATAGCCAAGGTGGCCGCTCTTTTCATTTCCTCATTGATGGCTCTGGCACGCACATCCAGCGCACCGCGGAAAATGTAGGGGAAGCCTATTACATTATTGATTTGGTTCGGATAATCCGAGCGACCGGTGGCCATAATAACATCCTGCCGGGCGGCCTTAGCTTCCTCATATGTGATTTCCGGATTGGGGTTAGCCAGCGCAAAAACAATGGGTGTGTCTGCCATGGTGCGCATCATCTCTCCGGTCAGCACATCGGGGCGCGAAAGCCCCACAAATACATCAGCTCCCTTTACCGCATCTGCCAATGTATGCAGGTCGGTGCGTTGGGTGGCAAAATAGCGTTTCTGATCTGTCAGATCTGTACGATCCCTGGTAATCACTCCTTTGCTATCCAACATTACAATATTTTCGCGGCGTGCACCGAAGGATTCGTAGAGTTTGGTGCAGGAGAAAGCCGATGCACCGGCACCATTGATAACGATGCGTGCCTCCTCAATTTTTTTGCCTGCTATGGAGAGAGCATTGAGCAATCCGGCAGCAGAGATTATGGCCGTGCCGTGCTGGTCGTCGTGCATCACCGGAATGTCCAATTCTTTTTTCAGCGTTTCTTCTATTTCGAAACATTCGGGAGCTTTGATATCCTCCAAATTGATACCTCCGAATGTGGGAGCTATTGATTTGACTATCTCAATAAACTTCTTCGGGTCTTTTTCATTTACCTCGATATCGAACACATCTATACCGGCATAAATCTTGAAGAGAAGCCCCTTGCCCTCCATTACCGGCTTGCCGGCCATAGCACCGATGTCGCCCAAGCCTAATACTGCCGTTCCATTTGAAATCACGGCCACCAGATTGCCTTTGGATGTATAATCGTATGCACACGACGGATCCGCCTCTATATCCTTACACGGCACTGCCACGCCCGGACTGTAAGCAAGTGTAAGGTCATGCTGTGTGGAATGAGGTTTAGTGGGACGTATCTCTATTTTACCCGGTTTGCGGCCGGCATGATAAGCTCTGGCCTGCTCTGCTAACGTAATGTCCATATCTGATAGTTATATTGGTTCATTTGTATAACTGATACTGATAGATATTGTTTTATTCCGGTTTGATGTTTCAATGCAAAATTTCGACTTACGCTGTGGTGTACTAAAAAAGTTGACGGTCTGAGGGGTTACAAAAGAGAACATATATGTCGAAACATTGTCCGACTTCTCTCGCCTCTGTCTATTGGAGGGATACTAGATCCATGTGATACAAAGTAGCCGTTTCGAAAAATATCAACTCTCACGAGGCTGTATAGAGTGCTGGTTGCTTAAATGGGGGCTCGAAGACAAAAAGACATGTAATCCCTCAAACACCACAAGATGAGGTCACAGGCGTTGTCGTTAAGCTAACAAGAAGATCTCCGTCACCTGCACAAAAAAACAGAAGCCTCAAAACGGAGGAATGAAGCATAAAGCCTATAAGATGTTATTGCTGTCCGGTAAATGTGTATTTTATCTGATGATAAATAGTTTTTTTCCACTTAAACTAATCACTAAGGGCTGACTTCGCAAAGCGAAATCAGCCCTTTACTTTTAGCTCTCCAAAAAACTTTTATCAGACAGCCGCTCTTGTCTCTTCCTTAATGACTGCAACGATTATTTAGGATGAGACAAGTAAAAAAATGATATTATTTTCCAACCGGAACCAATTCGTAGTTATGTACCGGTTTATATTTCATTGTCCAAAGAAACGGAACCCAAACAAAAATACCGGCCACAACGGCACCAGCATCAACTTCTTCATTGCGCACCATGGTTACATTCAAATCCTGGAAACCCTCTTTCTTCAGTGTGATGTGAGTAGATGAGGCCACAATCTTGGTATCGGTATGAGAATAAGGTGTGGTACCTACCTTTTCACCATCGATATAAACGGCTGCTCCCGAGGGTGAACTCTGAATCATGGTAGTACTGGCACAACTGGCCAATAAGAAAATGACCGCCATTAAACCGGCAAAAGTTTTTAGAATTGCTTTCATGTTGAATTGATTAAATGTTAAAA
>CAMFNC010000113.1 GCA_945965245.1 uncultured Porphyromonas sp.
ACATTATTCAGTACGGTGTTCTATCAAACTATTGCACCTAAATGGTTTTGTTGTATATTTGTGAAATAATAGATAAACGCAATCAAAACTATTTGTTTAATTTTTTTTAGTAATGAAACTCAAGAAAATCTTAACTGCGGTAGCCTTAGCAGCCATGACCTTAGTGCCTGCATTTGCTCAAGAAGCTAATCCGCAAATGCAGCCGTTGCCCATAGACACGGCTGTTCGCATTGGGAAATTGCCCAACGGACTGACTTATTTTATCCGTCACAACGAAAACCCCAAAGAACGTGCACACTTCTACATTGCACAGCGTGTGGGTTCTATTCTTGAAGAAGACTCTCAGTCGGGTCTGGCTCACTTTTTGGAGCACATGGCTTTTAACGGCACCAAAAACTTTCCCCAAAAACGTTTGATTAGTTATTTGGAAGAAAATGGTGTACGCTTCGGTTACAACCTGAATGCTTATACCGGTTTCGATGAAACGGTATATACTCTGATGGATGTGCCCAGCAAACGAAGCGGCATGGTGGACTCCTGCCTGCTCATCCTGCATGACTGGAGCCATTTCATTTCTTTGGAAGAAAAGGAAATCGACAATGAACGTGGCGTAATCCATGAAGAATGGCGTCAGGGCAACAATGCCAACATGCGTATGATTACCAATATTCTGCCTCGCATCTATCCGGGCAATAAATATGGTAATCGTTTGCCCATCGGCAGCATGGACGTGGTGGATCATTTCTCATACAAGGAGCTGCGCGACTATTACAACAAATGGTACCGTCCGGATCTGCAAGGTCTGATTATCGTGGGTGACATCGACGTGGATTATGTGGAAAACAAAATCAAAGAGATGTTTAAGGACATCCCCACTCCTCAAAATCCAGCCGAGCGTGTCTATACCAAAGTCGCAGACAACGATGAGCCAATTGTGGCCATAGCCACCGACCCCGAAGCCACTAACACCACTTTCAGCATCATGTTCAAGAACGAGGCCACCAGTCGCGAACAACGCGCCACGGCCATCGGTATGATTGAAGATTATCTGGAAGATGTGATTACCTCCATGATGAACGACCGCTTCCACGAAATCACCATCAAGCCCAATGCTCCGTTTATGGAAGCCGGCATGTCTATGGGTAGCTACATGGTAGCACAGACCACCGATGCCATCGACTTTACCGGTTTGGTAAAAGAAGGCGGATTGGAGCCTGCCATTATCCGCATGGCCATGGAAATCGAACGCGTGCGTCAGCACGGCTTCACTGAAGGTGAATACGAACGTGCCCGCACCAACTTCCTCAAACGCATGGAAAACCTCTATAAGGAGCGTGCCAAAGCTAAAAATGAAACGTTTGCCGAAGAATACAAAAACTATTTTACACGTGGCGGTTACATCCCCGGTATCGAAATGGAATACCAAATCTTCCAACAATTGGCACCCAGCATCCCCGTAGCAGCCATCAACCAAGCCATTAAAGAAGGCATCACCGATGGTAAGAACCTTGTGATTATGGTCATGGCTCCGAAGAAAGATAATCTGAAGTATCCGACCGAAGCAGAACTGCTTAAGATTTTCAATGATGCTCGCAAAATCAAGGTGGATCCCTATCAGGAAGCCAAGAGCGATCAAAAACTGATGACCGAACTGCCCAAGCCCGGCAAGGTAAAAGCAGAAAAGAAAGACCAAAAGTACGGCATGACCGAATGGACCCTGAGCAATGGAGCCAAGGTTTACTTCAAGAAAACCGACTTCAAGGAAAACGAAATCCGTATGCATGCCATCAGTAAGGGTGGTCTGACCGAATACATGGACAAAGACCTCTACAACGCCAAGGTAATCAACGATGTGAATGAATTGGGTGGCTACAGCAAGTTCGACCAGATTGCTATGAAGAAGGCGCTCACCGGTCGCAGCGTATCACTTAATTCCTCCGTGGGCATTCTGAATGAAAACCTGAGTGGAAAATCCACCAAAGAAGACTTGGAAACTTTGATGCAGCTTATCCACCTGCAATTTACAGCTCAACGTCAGGATAAAGAAGCCTATGAGGCTTATAAGGAAAAAACCATCGAACAGTTGCAAACTGCCAAACGTAACCCGCTCAGCAGCTTCAGCGACAGCTTGGTCAATACACTCTATCCCAACGATGCTTTCCGCGCTCCCATGAAGGAAGAAGACTTCCAAAAGATTAGCTATGAGCGCGCCATGCAAATCAACAAAGAACGCTTTGCTGCTGCCGGCGACTTTGATTTCTTCTTCGTGGGTAATATCGAAGAGGCCGACTTCAAACCACTCGTAGAGCGTTATATTGCCTCTCTCCCCACCATCAAGAAGCGCGAAGTATCTCATCCCGAAAAGATTACACGCATACACACCGGTCAAAATGTGTGCGACTTCAAGAAAGATTTGGATACCCCGATGGCTATCGTATTCGACATGATGATTGGTAAGATGGATTACAACCTGAAAAACATCCTGAATATGGAAGTGCTGGCCGCTGTGATGAACCAAATGTATCAGACTTCTATCCGTGAAGAAGAGGGCGGTACGTATGGCGTGAATGTAAGTGGTAGTGTGAAAGAATTTCCAGAAGGTGAAACCACTCTGCAAATCGTATTCCAAACAGCTCCCGAAAAAGTAGACCATCTGAATGGTCGTGTCTTCGCCGAATACGACAAGATGATTAAAGAAGGTTTGAACAAAGAGTACTTCGAAAAGACCATCGAAAATATGAAGAAAGACCACGCAGAGCAGTTGGTAGAAAACTCCTACTGGCTCAAAGCTGCCGTGAACCACTTCTTCTACAATCACGACTTCGTAACCGATTACGAAAAGGCCCTTGCCGAGATTACTCCCGAATCTGTTCGTAAGTTTGCTGCCGACCTGCGCAAGCAGAATAACGTAAGCAAGATAATCTTGCGCAGTACCAAGACCGAAGCCGACAAGAAGAAATAATCTTTTGTCCGGAAAAGCTATTTTATGGCGAGGCAGACCCCGATGGTCTGCCTCGTTTTTTGTATAAAGCAAAATGATTATTAAGAACTCGGTCGTTAAGTCAATAATGTCTATTTTTGAAATCAACGTTTTAATAAATTGTTTATATGGATTACATCGTTAAACCTATTGTGCGCAAAGCATGGCGTCGCCGTTTGGGTAAAGAATATTATATCATAAAGCGCAAGGTTCGGGATTTGATGTCCGACATCCGATGGGCGCGGCAGACCACCACCCCACCACAGCCTTTATACCCTGTCAAGGAACACCGCTCCATGATTTTGAGACCGCTGCGCAATGTGGATATGTATCTGCAAGAAAACAAGCGCACCAACCTCAAACTTGCCATTGCACACCTGCACAGCATGGTTATCCGTCCCGGCGAAACGCTGTCGGTATGGCACAATGTGGGCAGACCCACTGCACGCAAGGGGTATTTGGAAGGGCTGAACCTGCATCAAGGAGGGATATGCAAAGGTGTGGGCGGAGGCCTGTGTCAGCTGGGCAATCTGCTCTTTTGGATTTTTGCTCATTCGCCGCTCACCATCGTGGAGCGATACCGTCATTCGTTCGATGTCTTTCCGGACATCAATCGCAAAATCCCTTTCGGTGCCGGTGCCACCTTATCTTATAATTATATCGACCTTCGGGTCAAGAACGAAACCCAAGACACCTTTTATCTAGAGTTGTGGATGGATCTGGAGTATCTGTATGGCAGACTGCAGGTTGATCGCCCCGTGAATTATACCTACCGTGTGGAAGAACGCGGACACCGGGTGGTCAGTCAGCCGTGGGGCGGCTACACGCGCCACAATCAAATCTATCAGATTTGTCGCTATGACGATGGCACCGAAGTGGAACGTCTGTTGGTAGAAAATCATGCCATCATGATGTATAACCCCATCCTGACCCAGCCTCAATCCGTCTGAAAGAGGTGCATTTCAATGTCGAAAAAATTCATGCACAAATTGATTTCATTTTATATATAAATTGCACGCGTTTTATGTATAAAATGAAATCAATTTGTATATAAAATTCTGAAGGCCTTTTTCGATCAGTATAACAAGCTTTCGGTATGCTCTGGCAAGAGGCGGCTTGCGATGCTGCCGTAACTCGGTTTTCATGAGCTGCCGCAAGGCGAAAGTTCGGTATATCAGATAGTTTACCTATTTTTGCACACGAAACAGCAATAATTCAAAAACAACTATTCCTATAATTTTATGGCTACAACAGCTGACTTTAGAAACGGTATGTGCCTCGATATCGACGGCCAATACTTCTTTATCGTAGAATTCCTCCATGTGAAACCCGGCAAAGGTCCGGCTTTCGTGCGCACCAAACTGAGAAATGTATCCACCGGTCGTATTCTGGACAAGACTTGGAACAGCGGTGTGAAAGTGGAAGAAGTGCGCATCGAGCGTCGCCCCTATCAATATTTATATAAAGACGATATGGGTCTGAACTTCATGCACCCCGAAACATTCGAACAAATCTCCATCCCCGCAGAAGCCATCGAAGGAGTAGACTTCCTGAAAGAAGGCGATATGGTGGAAGCCATGGTACATGCCGAAAGCGAAACCATCCTGACCTGCGAATTACCCGCCCACGTAACTCTGCGTGTTACTTACACCGAACCGGGTCTCAAAGGCGATACTGCCACCAATGCGCTTAAGCCTGCCACCTTGGAAACCGGTGCCGAAGTGCGTGTGCCCCTGTTTATCACCGAAGGCGAATTGATCGAAATAGATACGCGCGATCGGTCCTATATTGGCCGTGTAAAGGAATAATTTCTCCGAAAAAGAGTGCTTTTTTCAAGAAAAATGCCTATTTTTATTCGTTATAGGTACATTATTTGGAAATAAGCTATATCTTTGCAAAGAAAATAAGTCACAAATTAATTGCACTAATTTTTAAAATTATGAAGAAGATTGTCATGCTCGCTGCTATCGCAGCTTCTGCAATGTTGGTTTCTTGCAATGGCAACAAGGCCGCAGAACAAACAGTTGATTCAGCCGCCGTGGTTGAAGAAGTAGTAGAACCCGTTCAAGAAACTGTAGAAGCTACAGTTGAAGAAGGTGCTGAAGCTGCAACTGATGCTGTTGAAGCCACTGCTGAAGAAGTTAAGGCTGAAGTAGTAGCAGAATAAGAGTGGATTTCAGCTAAGCTGATTGCTAACAAAACAGGCGCTGTGTGAGTATTCTCACGCAGCGCTTTTTTTGTTTCTCAGAACAAGTGCTGGCATGTTTCAGACACAAGCCCAATCCTCCATTGGGAGAGGTGGCACATGAAACCCGAAAGGCGAATGAGAAAGAGGTGGAATGTGATGCAAGCATGGCAAATCCCATTCGCCGACCCGCCCCCTCGCCAGGCATTGTCCGGCTGCTCCTCCAAAGAGGCATTTAACTCCGCAAACATGCCAAGTTTTATATTGAACCGAACCACATTAAGCCCCCAAAGAAAGATATACAAGCCGTACCACCCTCATCATCCCTCCCCAAAAACGTTATAAATCACGATGGCTTTTTGTCGGAATTTGTACAAAAAGGCATATCTTTGTCCTTGTAAATTAACAAAATGTTAATACATTGCAAACTTACTATTGAAAAATTATACTTTTTAGACATTTATGGAAAAGTTGGATAAATTAGATTTAAAGATTCTGAGAATTATTTCCACCAATGCCCGAATTCCTTTTAAGGAGGTAGCCGATTTGTGCGGTGTATCGAGGGCAGCCATCCATCAGCATGTACAGCGGATGATGGAAATCGGTGTGATTACCGGGTCGGGATTTACGGTCAATCCCAAAGCATTGGGTTTCAATACCTGCACCTATATCGGGGTGCGCTTAGAGCGCGGTTCGTTGTATAAGGAGGTTGCTCCCCTGCTTCGGCAGATACCCGAAATCGTGGAGTGTCATTACACCACCGGACCATACTCTATCCTGGTAAAACTCTATGCCGAAGACAATAACGATTTGATGCGCATCCTCAATGGCATTATTCAGGAAATTCCGGGCGTAACCGGCACGGAAACCTTAATTTCGCTGGACGAAAGTTTTATGCGCAGCATGTATATTCCCATCGAGGAAGAAGAGTATTAGGCCTGCTATTTTTATAGTTGGTATGCCGAATTCTTTTCCTTGAGAATTAACGCAATGCCGGAACCGAATTACAGTCTGTCGGAACTCAATCGTTCCATCCGTCTTTGCCTCGAACATCATCTGTCCGGACGATATTGGGTGCGTGCCGAAACCAGTGAGGTGCGCACCAATCCGTCCGGACATTGCTATCTGGAGTTGGTGGAAAAAGGTGCACGCGACCAAATGGTGGCACGTATGCGCGCCATGATTTGGGCCAATACGTGGAGTTCGTTGCGTGCGGAGTTTAAATCCGTTACGGGGATGAACTTCGACTCCGGGATGAGCGTAATGGTGTTGGTGCGCATTGCCTACCACGAATTGTATGGCATGAGCCTGATGATAGAGGATATAGATCCGGCTTACAGCATGGGTGAAATGGCTCGCCTGCGTCGCGAGTGCATAGAACGGCTGCGCAAAGAAGGGCTGATGGAGCTGAATGGCCGATTGGAACTGCCCTGTCCCATTCGGCGCATTGCCATTATATCCTCCCCCACAGCTGCCGGATATCAAGATTTTATGCGTCATTTGCCCCTATTCGAAGGCCATAAAGTATTCCATACCGCTCTTTTCCCCGCCAATATGCAGGGGCAGGAAACCACCCGCTCTGTGGTGGCGGCTCTGGAACACATCCACCGGAATGCCCGCCACTTCGATGTGGTGGTGCTGATTCGCGGTGGCGGTGCTGTGGCAGAGCTTCAAGCGTTCGATGATTATACGCTGGCAGCAGCTTTGGCACAATGCGAATTACCCGTCTTTACCGGCATCGGTCACGACCGCGATACATCGGTGGCGGATATGGTGGCGCATCATGCATTCAAAACCCCCACAGCCGTGGCAGACTATCTGGTCGCAGAGTGGCGCACACAGCTGGAGGGATTGCAGGCACGGCAGGTACAGCTGCGCGAAGCTGTGCGCCATACTCTATTATATAATAGTGAATGGTTGGGACGTCTCCAATATAAACTACCCTTGGTGGCAGGCCGACGCATGGAGCAGGCCCGCCAATCCATTACTCGGAGCGAGCATCGGCTAAAGTTTTCGGCGAGCGATGCGCTGCGCAACCGCACCAACCGATTGGATATGCTGCGGATGCGCATATCGCAGCGTGCGAATCATTTGGTGCAGCGGCAGCATGAGCATGATACCCGATTGGCAGAAGATTTGCACCGTGCCGTTTCGCTTTGCATGGCGCAGTATGCTCTCCGATTGTCTGGGCAGGAACAGGCCATTCGCCTCTCCGACCCCAAACAAATCTTGCGCCGAGGATTCAGCGTGGTTCGTCAGCAAGGGCATGCCCTTCGTTCTGTTTGGCAAGTGGACGCTTCCTCTCCACTCATCATCACCCTTTCGGAAGGCATGTTGCGCGCCCAACCCATCGACTCCGAAAGCTAATCTTCTTTACCTCATGAATATCAGACCTGCCGATTATTCCGACCTCCCTCGTTTGCACGAGCTGTATGATGGAGCACGCCGTTTCATGCGTGCCCACGGCAATGCCGTTCAGTGGGTCAATGGTTATCCGGACGAACAGCAATTGAGAGCCGATATAGCCGCTGCACATCTTTACGCAGTGGAGCACATGGGGCAAATCGTGGGAGTCTTTTATTTTGCCGAGGAAGAAGAACCTACCTACCACCAGATCGAACAAGGCCCCGGCTGGCCAAACTCTCTGCCGTATGGTGTGGTGCATCGTATGGCAGGGTCAGCATCGGTGCGCGGATTGACTCGTTTTTGCTTCCGCCACTGCCTCTCACAATGCAGCCGTCTGCGCGTGGATACTCACGCTTCCAACCGCATCATGTTGGGGCTTTTAGAGCAAATGGGGTTCACTTATTGCGGCGTTATTTACGTGCAAGACGGCACTCCCAGAAAGGCTTTTTGCATCACAAAAGAAGAATTTGCACGCCAATGTCAATAGTGTGCAAGATGTTACCGAATTAAGGAAAAATAGCAACAAAGGGGTAGAAAAATTTGTTGGTAACAAAATAATTTCTTTACCTTTGGGAAGAAACGTTCCACTTTGGGTGGATTTTACTTCTTTTTTTGGACTTTCGTTCACCTCTGATTACCGGATACTAAAAAGGAGTTTCAGACGTTTCTATATCAGAAACCATATGCAAATGGTACTTACCAAACAAGTTTACCACAATTGAATGAAGACTAAAAAGAACTTCTTCCTTTCGTGCTGCTTACTTTGCATGAGCACACTCTTGACATGGCAAATGCCTGTTAATGCTGCTGCAAAGAATACAGTGGGTATCACAAAAGGAAACACGCCGTGGAGCGCAGACTCTACGAAGGCTTTGCCCCAATTGCTGGCTGACAAATTAGAGCTTGGCAAGAAGCTTGAAGCAGCAAAAAAAATCTCAGACGCCAGACTCCGTGAGGAGTTGAGGATGGAGGCCTTGGAATTTCCGGCCGAAGAACTCTATGGCGAGCACTCTTGGTCCGACTACGTAAATCCCTTTACCGGAGGGCGCGAAGTTGAAATCCCGGCCTCTTACGAAATTGATTGCAATAATTTCGTAATGCCCGTACCGGCAAATAAAACGCAAGTAACCAGTCGATATGGTTACCGCGCACGCTTCCGTAGCATGCACTATGGTGTGGATCTCAAATTACAAACCGGCGATACCGTATATGCCGCATTCGACGGCAAAGTACGCATCCGCAATTACGAACGAGGCTATGGCTATTACCTGATTATACGACACCCGAACGGATTGGAAACCGTGTACGGACACCTCAGCCGCCAGCTTGTCAAAGAAAATCAGATTGTATTGGCGGGTCAGCCCATCGGTTTGGGAGGGAACACCGGTTATTCATTCGGCTCTCACCTCCATTTCGAAACCCGTTTTATGGGTATAGCCATCAATCCCGAGTTTCTTTTTGATTTCAAAGAAGGCGCACCGTTAAACGATGTATTTGTATTCAATCGCAATAAGTACAGTCGCAATGCCTATGCCAGGGCACTGCCCGGCGACGGACGCAAGAATAAATATGAAAGAAGAGCCGCTACGGCTAATTCTTCGCCCCGTGTGCATCGTGTCAAGAAAGGAGATACACTGTCTTCACTTGCCAAAAGATATGGAACCACGGTAACCAAACTGTGCCATGCAAACGGTATTTCGGCAAAAACAACATTGGTGGCAGGTCGTACCGCACTGCGCATCCCATAAGAAATACTTCTTTTGAAAGACTTTGAGGGCATGTTCGAAACAAATACTCGAACATGCCCTCAAAGCATTCATACCAGAATAAGAAAGGCACAGCACCAAGTTGTTGTAGGAAATAAAAATATATTTATATTTGCAGTGTGTTATTTGACTATTACAGTTTGACGGTAAAATATTTTTTGATATGAAAATTATGAAAATTCGCTTGGCAATAACCGCTGCCATCATCGGGATGTGTTCACTGGTAAATGTGTTGCCATTATCGGCTCAAAACAAGTTCGCCGTGGTGGTGAGCGGAAAAATCGTGGAGTTGGACGGCGAAAGCATACCTTTTGCCTCGGTGCGCATTCGCCCCATAGGTGTGGATAGCACACAAATATTCAGTCAGGTAACGGATAATAATGGTGTTTTCCGCATCGGATTACCTCACGCGAAAAGCTACCGACTGATGGCCACTTATGTGGGTATGGAAACCATCAACAAAGATTTTACGGTACCGGCAGATAAAAAAGAGTACTCGTTGGGCAATCTGACCATGAAGACTGCCGTGACCGAGCTCCAAGGGGTAACAGTGACCAAAGCTCGCAAGCTGGTAAAAATAGATGTGGATAAAATAGCTTATAGTGTAAAAGAAGACCCGGAAAGTCGCACCACAGATCTGCTCAAGATGCTACGCAAGGTTCCTCTTGTCACCGTAGACGGACAAGGTAATATTCAGGTGAATGGCTCTTCTAATTTCAAGATATATCAGAACGGCAAACCCAATAGCATGTTTAATCGAAATGCCAAGGATGTGCTCAAAAGCATCCCGGCAAGCTCTATCAAACGGGTAGAAGTGATTACGGACCCCGGAGTGAAATATGATGCCGAAAGTTCGGGAGCTATCTTAAACATCATAACGGACGATGGCAAATCGCTGGCCGGTGTGGCCGGTACCGTGAGTGCTGCTTACGGCAGCTATGGCAATTGGATGGGTGGACTTTTCCTCAATGCCAAATCAGACAAATGGGGATTTACCGGCAATTTGACTTCCGGAGGATTCGGACAGCCTGCCACCACGGTGTGGAGTGATGTGAAAAGAGATGCATTGCACACAGAGTCGAACAGTACGATGCGTAACCAAGGTAACTTTAATATGTTCAACGCCACGCTCACTTACGAAATAGACTCTCTTAATCTGATTTCCATTTCCGGCAACGGGATGCCCTACAAGGTTAAATCACAAAATACGGGCACAGAAAAAGCATGGAAAGACAACTCTCTGATTTCAAACCGGAATAGCCTGACCGATGCTTCGCAAAATTTTGGCAGCTATGCTATCAATGCAGACTTCCAGCACAGCACACGCATGCCGGGCGAATTGCTTACGGTGAGCTATATGTTCGACCGCTCTCCCAACAACAGCAAAAGCGGAGTGGTTACCGAAATGCTCGATCCGGTCAATGGGAAAGCGTTGCCGGATGGATTTGCCGAAGAGTTTTCCAAAAGTACTTCAGCCATGAATGAGCACACCTCACAGCTCGACTATACCAGACCACTCTTCGGTCGGCGCAAACATCAGCTGGAAACAGGATTGAAATTCATAGCTCGCCGCTCCGAAAGTACACCGCTTTATCAAATCAGAAGGTCGCCCGATGGCGAATTTGAAATCGGCTCGCTGTTTGGCCAGCACCTCAATAGTAGCAACCTGCGCTACTCGCAGGATATCTATGCAGCTTATGTGGGATGGACAGCCAAGTGGACAAACAAATTTTCCTCCAAGGTGGGAGCACGTGCCGAATACAGCCTCTTGGATGTGCGTTACGACCAGAAGCCCGAAGCCGACTTCAAGCGCAAAGCCATGGACTGGGTGCCGCAAGTACGTTTGGCATACAACCCCTCACTCTTCAATCAATGGGCATTGAGCTATAATTTCCGCATCCAACGTCCGGGCATCAGCCAGATGAACCCTTATCGCAAGCAGGAGGGCGAATATTCTGTACAATACGGCAATCCCAATCTGGAGGCACAGCTCAATCACAACATTGAACTCTCTTTCAACTATTTCAAAGATAAAATTTCACTCAATAATACTTTGGCATATCAGTTCTGCAACAATCTGATATCTTCGCACACCATTTCGGAAAAAGGAGTGCTACAAACTACTTACGACAACTTGGGGCGCAGTCGCAGCTATTCCTTCAATACATTTATCAATTATAATCCTTGGAGCTGGATGCGTATATTCGTTAATGGAAATGTGTCCTATTCTCAATTACGCAATCCATCAAACAACATTTCGGAAAACTGGTGGAGCACGATGAGCTTTGTGGGTTCCAATATCATACTACCTAAAAAATGGATGGTATTCGTCAATGCCGGAGGGTTTAAACAAGAGTCTTATCAGCAGAACATGGACTTCTCTTATTTTACCTCTCTTACGGTAAGTAAATCTCTCTTGAAAGACAAATTGAATGTATCGTTGTCATTTATCGAACCTCTGCGTAATCAGGTGACCTATCGCAGCCGGATGCATGGCGTGGGCTTTCGAGGCAAAACCGCCAGCACGATGTCCAGTCGTATGTTAAGCCTGAACCTCAGCTATAGTT
>CAMFNC010000114.1 GCA_945965245.1 uncultured Porphyromonas sp.
GTGCAAACCACCGAGATATACTGCAAATCCTTCTCATTTCCATACACTTACCTCCCATCCTCACCCTAATGCCCTTTCCACTAATAGTTGCCTTTCCACGGTAAAAGACGAGAAAAAATATAGAAAAAACCTTCCTTTTGATTTTTTTTTTATTATTGCAGTCGAAAAAGAATTGTCATTATTATGATGGATTTAAAGATAAGCTCAAATATAGAAGAACTGAGAAAATACACCTGATTGTATAATACCATACGCTCATTATGAACAGAACCCCCTATGCTTAATTAAAAAAGGATTATAACATGAAAAAGTTTCTTTTGTTTATGCTCATTATCGGGACTTTTAACAGCATAAAAGCCCAACATACCATTACGGGTAAAGTCTTGATAGAAGATGGAGAAGGCCTTGAAGCCCATGTGCAGCTATATGCCAATAAAAACACAGCGGTGTCGGCAGTGCAAACACAAAAGGGGGTATTCTCGTTTTCAAATCTTACCACCAATAATGCATACTATGTGGTGGCATCACATATCGGATATGTTACAGATACCATAAAAATAGACCGCATCACAAAAGATTTGAATCTTGGGACGATGTTCTTAAAAACCAATTCCATCGCTTTGGGCGAAGTGGCCGTAGTGGGTAGCAGCATGACTTTTAGAAATGGAATTAAGCGAATACTGCCTAATGAGTTTCAGAAAAAGAACAGCACCGATGCCATGGTAATGCTGGACAAGATGAATCTGTCCCGAATAAATGTGGACCCGCTTACAAAGAGTCTGACATTAAATGGAGGGGGCAATGTGAAAGTATTGTTGAACGGAAGAGAAGTATCGGCAGCCGAAATCAGTTCATTATCACCAAGCGTAATACAGCGCATCGAATACCATGATACACCGGAAGCACGATATGGAAATGCGGATGTGGTTCTTGATTTTATTACCAAAGAAGACAATACCGGAGGTAGAATTTATCTTTCTTTGTGGCAGGGGCTTTTGACCGCTTTTGGAGAGGATTACCTTTCCTTAAAACTCAATCACAAGAATAGTCAGTTTTCATTGGACTACAATCTGTCTTATCGCAATTGGAAACATCTTAGTAGAGAGTATGACGAAACTTTTAATTTGTCGGATGAGACCATATCAAGAACCGAAAAAGGATATCCGGGATGCTTCCAATATGACAACCATAATGTGCGCTTCAATTACAACTATCAAAATGGGAAGAAGATTTTGAACTGGTCTTTGGGTACGGCGTTACAGCATGCTCCGTATAAAGAGTGGAATAGTGATATTCAGTATCAAAAAACGACTTTGAAACTCTATGACAATGCTCAATCCTCGGCTGTCAATCCTTTTACTCATTTGTATCTGCAGCTGCCCATAGGGGAAAATCAATTATATATAATGAATCTTTCCGGTCAATATAATACGGGGAAGTATAATCGTCTGTATCAAGAAACAGATGGTGAAAATAAGTCTAACCAATTTTTGAGCAAAGCCGATGAAGTGCAGAAAGGTTATGCCCTGTCGCTGCTATACGAAAATCGGCAGGATTGGGGCATGCTGACCATTGGTGCGAATTTTAATCAACAGTTTACCACAAGCGATTATGATTATACCCAAAACAAGATGATACAAGAGCATCATACGACTATGCGTTTGTCCAACCTTTATTCTTATGCACAGTGGGGCAAAGGGTGGAATAAGTTATATAGCCGTTTGGGTTTGGGGCTGAATCAGCGTTGGATGCATGTGGGAAAACAAGCACAGAGCACATTGACAGTGCGCCCGATGGTTTTCATACGTTATGCGATTTCTCCAAAGTTCGACCTTCGCTATCAAGGGTCTGTGTCAAACGTGATGCCCACGCTTTCGGCATTGTCGGACTATTCACAAGAGATAGATTTCATCCAAGTTCAAAAGGGCAATCCCCAACTAAAGCCGCAAATTGATTTTTACAATGCGTTGGTATTTAATTACAAACTGAAAAATACGGCATGGGGCTTGTATCTCAACCAAACGTATTCAAAATCTCCCATAATGGAGAGTACCTATTCGGAAAAAGGCAGAGTTATCAGAACTCAGGAAAATCATAAAAATTTTCAGAACTACAATGTGGAGCTGGAATATGGGGGGCAACCCATCGGCAATATCCTCTCTTTCAAAGCCTATGCCGGTATGAAATTTTATAAAAGCAATGGCAATCAATATATTCACAACAAAACCATACCTTATTATGGCGGTCAAATCTCCCTTTACCACAAACAATTCTCTATGAGATGGCAGTTCCGCAAGAGCACACAAGACAAGTTCTGGGGAGAAACGTTTTATCGGTATGAAGATGGCCACATGCTGTCGCTTGGCTATCAGACCAATAAAATCAGTCTGTCTGCCGATGTTCTCAATCTGTTTTCATTGAAACATATTTCTGCGCAAGAAAACTATTCAAACACAGCCCCTTATAAACGCTATGAGTATTTAAATGAAACAAAAAACTTAATTCGTTTAAACCTTACGTTGAACCTCTCGTATGGCAAAAAATATAAGGAAGCAGCAAAACGTACAGACGATAATGCAAATAATGAGTCTTCTATCATTAAGGGCGAAAAATAGTTTTTACGGATACAGCGTATTGGGATAGCCAATGATGAATATTGATTAAAATCAAGAATCTTAGCGATTGTGCTCATGAGATTGAGGGGTGGCAAAACATGAATTTTGCCACCCCTCAATCATGTTTTAGTTTGCTTCTGACTTATATTCGTTCGCATGGTCCAATAACGATAAAACATCCGGATGGACTGTAAATTTGGCAGTGGTGCGATATTTTACTTATTTTGCTAAGTAAACGTGAGTTCGGTCTGAGCGTAATCGCATATAGGACGGAAGTCGCTCTTTATATCGACTCACGTTAAGTAATAGCAACGAATGTTTGTGATATGAAAAAGGATTCAGAGGTGATACTGCTCGGTATCGAGAGTAGCTGCGATGACACCAGCGCTGCTGTGCTGCGTGGCAATACGCTGCTTAGCAATGTTACGGCCAGTCAGGCCGTGCACAGTGCATACGGAGGAGTGGTGCCCGAATTGGCATCGCGTGCACACCAACAAAATATTATTCCTGTGGTGAGCGAGGCCATCAAACGTGCCGGACTTACACCCCAAGATTTAGATGCCATTGCTTTCACGCGAGGTCCTGGACTGCTTGGTTCGTTACTTGTGGGCACCAGTTTTACCAAAGGGCTTTCCATTTCATTGGGCATCCCCATGATAGAGATCAATCATCTGCAGGCTCATGTGTTGGCTCATTTTATTCGCGAAGAGGGTGAGCCGGAGCGTACTCCGGAATTTCCATTTCTCTGTCTGTTGGTTTCCGGCGGTAATTCGCAAATTCTGTTGGTTAAATCGCCATACGATATGCAGATAATCGGCCAGACCATTGACGATGCGGCCGGCGAAGCATTCGATAAGTGTGCCAAAGTGATGGGGCTGGGCTATCCCGGCGGTCCTATTATCAACAAACTGGCCAATGTGGGTAATCCTCAGGCTTTCACTTTTGCACGTCCTCATGTGCCGGGCTATGATTACAGCTTCAGCGGACTCAAAACTTCTTTTCTCTATACACTTCGGGATGGGCTGAAGGCTGATGCCGATTTTATTGAAAAAAACAAAGCCGATTTGGCTGCATCACTCCAATACACGGTAATAGATATATTGATGAAGCAGTTGCGCCGTGCCGCCAAGGAACTTAAAATCAAACAAGTGGCCGTGGCTGGAGGCGTTTCTGCCAATACCGGTTTGCGCGATGCTTATCAGGCTTATGCCCGGCGTTACGGTTGGGAGGTCTTTATCCCTAAATTTGCTTACACCACAGACAATGCCGCCATGGTGGCCATGAGTGGTTATTTTAAATATCTGCGAGGCGATTTCTGCGATATGGAAGTCGCTCCGTATGCACGTGTGACCGTCTGAAACGCTATTGTCATGGTGTGCCCAAGTCAAGAACTTATGCAGCTAAACCGACTTTTGGCAGAGCGATTGAAACGCCAAGGTTATACCATTGGCACGGCAGAGAGTTGCACCGGTGGAGCATTGGCAGCGTTGCTGACCTCACTGCCCGGATCTTCTGCCTATTTCAAGGGGTCGGTGGTGGCATACGATGAGTCGGTGAAAATGCAATTATTGGGCGTCCGCCCCCAAACACTGCAAGCCTATACAGTGGTTTCGGAGCCGGTGGCATGTGAGATGGCCGATGGCATCCAATCACTCCTTTCTACGGACTTGGCTTGGAGCATCACAGGAGTGGCAGGCCCCGGTGGAGGAACGGATGCCATACCGGTGGGTACTGTGTGCGTATGCATACGTTGCGGAAATCGCTCTGTGGTTCGCACGCTTCATTTAGCCGCGCCACGGGCGGAGATAGTGGAGCAGGTAATGCTCTATATGTGTCGCACCACGCTGCAATTATTAAACACAATAAATCAATAATCAATACAATCAGAAAAGATATGAAGAATTTGATCCGAGCCTGTATGATGGTGGCTGCATTGCTCTGCATGCAGACCATTCACGTAACACAATTGTCCGCTCAAAAGAATAATCAGAACTGTCGCCTGGGCTTGCAATATCAGCGAGGCCATCTTTTCAACTGGGGGCAGGCCTATCCCATCGTGGTGTCTGTG
>CAMFNC010000115.1 GCA_945965245.1 uncultured Porphyromonas sp.
ACACAGTGAGCAAGAAGCTGCGCACCGAGGCCTATCGCATGTCTTTTGCAGCCGGCTATCGGCTGATGCCACGTCTTGATGTGGGGCTTTCTGCCGGTTATACCGGAGAGATGCGCTACGGACGCAAAGACCCCAGAGTGCAAAATATATCGTCCGATGTGCAAGCCGCGGCCTCTGTTTCTTGGGATATGCATTCGTGGGGACAGATTTCCGCAGGTTACTCCATACGGCATTATATTCAGCAACTCAGTTTCAGCGTGCTGACCCCATCAGCCACCGAACCCATCTACATCATGCGCCCGATGGGCGAATATAATTTTCGTTATTCCGGTCAGGAAGACCAGGGAGCATATCGTCATCGCTATGCCGAAAGTACCACCACGGCTGTTTGGTTGTTGCCGGCACTCAACGCCCGATTGGTGTGTGAATATGCCCGGAGTAACGCCCGTTTGGAAACACGCGAAGCCGGCGTGTATCTGAATGAACTGCGAGAATGGAAGCTTCGTCCGAATCTTCAGTTCGATGTATTGACCATCGGAGCACACACATGGGCTATCCGTTTGGGGCACTCGCACGAAGAGAAAGGAGGCGAAGAACGTATTTATAAGTTCGAAAAAATAGATGACCACACCTCGCTGACCAATGCCATACTGCTGGCCACGGAAAACAGTTATGCCGAGGCCTCGCACACGACCGAAGGCGGAGTGGAATGGCGCAGACGGAATACTCACAGCCGATGGTTTATGGGATTGGACTACGAACGAAAGACATTCGATGGCCGGCATCGAACCGACACTCTCCGTTCGCACTTCTTGCAAAATGCCCTACGCCTGTCCCTCGGGCTGAAATGGCAACGAAAACGAACGGAATGTCGAACGGATATTATGGGCAGACTGCTCATAACGGATACACGGCTCCAGAAACTCAATAGAGAACAACCCACCCACATTATCGAACGAGACCGGCTCATCTACCTCGGCGGCCCACAGCTCCGACTCCATGCCGTGCACGAATATCGCTATCGGCTGCACGCCGGTAAGCCGAACATGCTATCGCTCGCACTGGCTGGCGAAGCCGGATTTTGGCGACAGTCACTGCGCACTTATAGTGGCAGTGTCACCATAGCCTATCTTTTCTGACCTTTTATTATCAATGAGGATATATACTATATGACCAATATCATCGAATGCGAACACCTATGCCATGCCTATGGCAAGCGTGTGATTTATGAAGACCTGAACTTCACCGTGCCCCAAGGGCGCATCATGGGGCTGCTGGGCAAAAACGGAACCGGCAAAACCACTACCATCAATATACTGAACGGCTATCTTAAACCGCTCTCCGGCCGATGCACTCTCTTCGGCGAAGATTGCAACAGACTCTCTCCTCACACCAAACAACGTATCGGCCTCCTATTGGAAGGGCACGTGCAATACAATTTCATGCGCATGGACCAATTGGAGAAGTTCTACAAGCCGTTCTACCCCCATTGGAATAGCGATATATACCATACTCTCATCTCCAAACTGAAAGTAAGCCCTCGGCAGACCATCGGCTCCATGAGTAACGGGCAGCGTTCGCAGGTGGCACTCGGTGTGGTTTTGGCACAGGAGCCCGAATTACTGATTTTGGATGACTTTTCATTGGGACTGGACCCCGGTTATCGCCGTCTTTTTACCGACATACTCCGCGAATATACGACTGCCACCGCCAAGACCATCTTCCTGACTTCACACATCATACAAGACATGGAGCGGCTTATAGACGATTGTATCATCATGGGCTACGGAGGTATCATTATGCAGAAGAGTGTGAAAGAACTGATGAGCCAATGCCATCGCTACTCCTTCGAATGGGAGGGCGACGCTCTGCCGCAAGCCTCCGAACTGTATGCTTCGGAGAGGCTTCTGGATAATCGTGTGGAGAGCTATTCGTTTCTTGAAGAAGCGGACATGCAGAGCCTCCTATCCTCACTGGCCGGAGGCCGAACCATTGCGACGAGAAAATCCCCTGCACTCACGTTGGAAGATATTTTCATAGGCCTAACCGGCAAATACTAACCCTATCCATATTATTTATAATGAACACCATTCGTCCGCTGCTCTATAAAGAGTGGATCAAAAGCCGTACTGTTACGCTTATTGCTTTCGGTGTAGCATTGCTTTGTTTGTTTTATACCCTCTATAACTTCCGTACGGCATTGCACCTCAAAGGAGTAGTGCATCTCTGGTCGGTGATGATAGACCGAGAAGCTCTGTTTGTGGAGCGTCTGCGTCATATCCCCATGCTGCTGGGATGTGTGGTAGCCACGGCTCAAATGGTGCCCGAGGTCTTGCAGAAGCGCCTGAAGTTGACTTTGCATCTACCCATTACCGATGCTCGCGGTACTTGCTATATGTTATTGTTCGGTGTCGGCATCATAGTCGTTTATATCGCTATCATGTTGATAGGCATAGCATCATATTACGGCTGTTATATGCCGCGTGAATTGCTGTTACGAATTCTCCGGAGCATGATACCGTGGTGTCTGGCCGGACCAAGTGCCTATTTTCTGACCTCATGGGTTATATTGGAAGGACGGCTGATGCAACGCATCGTGGCATTGTTGATATCCGTAGGTCTCCTATTGCTCTACTTCTCTGCTCAGACTCCGGAGGCATATCCTGCCGGCATGATGGTGACATTGCTGTTGCTCACCGTTTTCTCCTCCATTCTGCCGCTCCATGCCGTAAATCGTTTTCGCAAAGGTTTTATCCACTAATCATCACCTCAATGAAATATATCAAAACATTGCTTATAATACTGGGAGCGCTCCTATTGAGTTGTTATCTGCCCGACTTGTATGAATATCTGTTTCTCCACACACAGCGGCCGTCTTTCGTGCTCTATAGCGAAGTGGCGCAAACATTTGTGCAGACACGAATGGAAAATGAGAAACTCTTGCGTGAAACGGTGGATGGCAAAAGACAATTTACCGAAAACGAATTCGATAGCATCCTACCCACTTTCTACGTACGCCAACTGGCCGCCGATGGCAAACTGCCGGATACGCTGCTGGGCAAGGCCATATCTATGCCTCTGATCAGAAATACCAACTTTACTCACAGATTCGATCCCACAGGATTAAACCGTAAACCGCCGCATGCTTATCAACTGCTGGAGAGTGCACCGGCACGTGTGGGGCTTTCACCGGCGGAAGATCTGTTCGTCTTCCGAGGCAAGGATATCTTATTCTTCAATTCCAAGACCCATGACATTGATGAAGCTAAGAGCAAACTCTTCCAAAAAGCATTCGACCGTGTACAAATTACCGGAGACATCGTTCGAGCCGTAGGTGATGGTAATGCGCGCAAAGAGTATGACGAGGGGTATCTGCTGCTGGATGAAGCCGGACATCTTTTTCACTTCAAGCAAGTCAAAGGCAGACCTTATCTGGTTCAAATCAAAACCGACAAACTGCCTTCGCCCATCCTGCACATGGACTTATGCGGATTTGCCGACCGCGAAAAGTTGGCATACGTGCAGACAACCGATGGAGCACTGTATATGCTGAGTAACCATGCATATAAATTCCTAAAGCTCGATCTACCTCCCATAGACCATCGGCACGATGAGTGGATGGCCATCGGCAATATGTTTTATACCACCTATCACATAGCACGAGGCAGTCAGGTCGATTTCGTGGCCGTGGAGACCGAAACCGGCCGACGAGTGGCAGATTATACAGAAATCTTCCCGGCAAGCATCTCCGAAAAAACGGAAGCCATACTGTTTCCTTTCCGGCTGACCTTTACCAACGATGCCGACCCACAGGTATATCCGCGCTGGGAATGGGGCAGTCCATACAGCTTGCTGGTGGCTCTGCTCTGCGTCATCATTTATGTAATATGGCGTGGCAGGCACCTCGGACGCAAACGGATTGCAGCACATGTTTTATTCATCTTTATCGCAGGTATATATGGATGGATAACCCTCATGCTATTATCCTCTAAGCCCTCCTATAAAAGCACACTCATCCATCACCACAAGGAAACCAGATAATATATTTCGTTATCCGCTCCATTCATTGATTCCCAACGTATGAAATTTCATCCTTGTGGTGATACGTGCCATCAGTGGATGGAATGGAAAAATTCATAAAACTTTTACACAACATGATGAAATCACGAAAGAAGCAGGGTTATGAAGCCCCGCAAATGCAAACTTACCAATTGGAAGTTCGGCAGCACATCCTAACCAACCCCTCCAAAGTGACGATTGACGACTTTGGAGACGGAGGCGAACTCTAACAGATTAATCCCTCAAGAAATGAAAGCAAAACAAATCCTCCTTCTCGGTAGTTTTTTGACCGTTCTTTGTCCTCTTTCTTGCTCTCGTGACATACCGAATACCCAATCCCCAAGCAATCGAATATATCCGGTCTGCCTGTATTTGGAAAGTCCTCCACCAATAATGACTCCGGGCACTACTAGATGGTGCGTGGAACGTCTGAACAAGGGTAATCCTCGCCAACTCAATATCAGTTGGGACGAAAAAGAGAATATGCGAATAAATCTCTACTTATTTCAGCAGGAACACAATGAAGATTGGCGCAAAGATCCTCGGAAATACTTGGAAGTCACAGCTATCATACCTCCCGGGAGCAATGCCATTGTTAAGAATAACGGGAAGAAAATATTGGATCTCTCCAAAGTCAAAGAATTCAATGTGGACTTCACCGGAAAAGACTTTGACCCGAACAAGAAACTTAAATATGTATTGGTTGCCGGAAGTCAAGATTTTGGTTTTGGAGTGGTTCCAAGTCTCGTACAAGCTCCTCTTAGTGGGAATAACGGACAAATTGGACATATGAAAGCATGGACCAAAGTGCTCGAAACACAACACCCGGAAAAAACAGGAGGAACATTGGTACTGAAAGGGAACTTGGAATGGGCGACCTCGGTTCTGGCAGTCAAATTTGAAGTTGCATCACAGTTTGCCGATAAGACATTCAATACTCCGGGAAGTGGACTTTCTTTCAGGCTCACCAAAGGGAAACGCAACTTCCCCAAATACATAGACCCCGTATTAAGAAAGCCAAGGTTAAAATATAATAACCCCCAAAAGGATTTTAGGACTTTTTATGCTTTTGGTGTCAGCCTATATGGCGAAACACCCAAGATTTCCCAAATGGTGGATGAAATGGGTTATCGTTATTTCCCCATTCCGGCAGAAGTGGAGGGTACTGGCATTGATTTGACCGGAGCGGAATTACAGTGGTCTGATGCTCTTTCTTATCCCAAACTGACTTATGGAGGAAAGGAGTTTAAAAACGGTGAGGTAATCGGGAGACTGAAAGAAGGAGTACATATAGTGCCGGGAAAATGCTATGGTATCATCATCGAAGTAAAAGATACAGGTGATGGTA
>CAMFNC010000116.1 GCA_945965245.1 uncultured Porphyromonas sp.
GTTCTTTGGCTATTCAAAACAGTGTGTCTCAAAGCACTCCGCTCATTTCTAAATCGTTACCTATCTATCCACTGCTAAACGGTAACACTCTACTCCTCAGCAAGATAGTTCGCAAGAGAAAAATCTTTATGCATAAATTAAAATCAATTTGTGTATAAAAATTTCAGTACTGCATAGTTGCCTTGTTTTTTGGTGTATAAAAATAGCAGCTGCGTACATAGAAGTAACGCAGCTGCTGTTCATATAAATGGCTTGTGCCACCGATTTGTCAGAGATCGGCTTTGCTGTTGTATGTGGGACGTTTGTCCGCATTGGCCACTTTCCAACCTGTGCGATAAATCCACTCGGTCATTTTGTGCAGCTTTTCGATGCTGATATGGTCGATGTCGTCTATCGGTGTGTGATAATAATCTGTCAGGTTACTGGTGAAAAACAGCACCGGAACGCCTAGGCGAGCGTAGCGAATATGGTCCGAACGGAAGAAGAAGTATTCGGGATGTCCTGGTTTATCCCATTCGGTATCCAGTTTGAATTTGGGGCCTTCTTGATTTGCTTCCAAAGCCGCATCCACCAATTCTTGCGAAGTCATGTGTGTGCCTGTGGAGCCTAACAGCGTGGCGGAATCCACGGCATTGCCGGCTATCAGGTCGCCATTGAATACGGCGATGATGTTTTTCAGCGGTACGGTGGGGTGAGTGGCATGCCATTGTGCTCCCAGCATACCCGGCTCTTCCGAACCGTGTAGCACAAAGAGGGCAGGACGTCGCGCAGGCTGTGCCTTGAAGGCACGTGCCGTGGCCAATACGGCTGCCGTCATGCTGGTATTATCGTCGGCACCATCGCAGATGGAGTCTTGCCCCATGGGAGTGGTTACGCCCACATAGTCATGGTGGCTGCTAAAGAGCACATACTCATCTTTCAGTTTGGGGTCGGTGCCATCTATCCGACCAATTAGATTGACCGATGGATATTTATAGAGTTGCACTTGGATATCTGCCACAAAGTTGTCTCGGGTGTTTTTTAGCAAATCAGCTTCGGAAGCATGCATCCAAAAAACCGGCATTTTGACTTCGATTTTGTCTCGAATGCCTTCGATGCCTTTTTTGCCACGGCGGTTTTCGCGCATAATGGTATCCCAATTATCCTCCACCAAGTCATCTGCCAGCAGAATCAGCCCTGCTGCACCTTTTTGCCACAGCGTGCGGTAGTATTTGCCCACCACAAAATCCGGATAGCGGCGTTCAAAAAGCGACATATTGCGTTTGATACCCTCCATGCTTGCCTTGATTACCACCACTTTACCCTTCATGTCGATGTCTTTGAGGGCATCGGCGTTTGTTTCGCCAATGTAGAGGATGGGAGCGTTCAATTGTGCCGGAGTTATCACCGAAACAAGAAGTTCGCTATTGACAGCATAAGATTTTTGACCGATTTGTACACGTGAAGAAGGCATGACTTCCTGACGTATCAATTCGAAGAACTGGTAGAAAGTGCCATCTTCGCCTGCCGGCTTCATGCCCGCTTGTTCCATTTTTTTTGTTAGCCAGACGGCTGATTTCAATTCATTCAGCGTGCCTGCTTCGCGACCGAAATAGCGGTCGTCAATGATTTCGACCACATCTTTTTTGAGTTCCTCGGCTTTGATATTGCTTACCAAAGGGGCAGCCACTTTTTGGGCGAAAAGTGATCCGCATAGGCATGTTAGAGCAATGCCCGTACATAATAATTTTTTCATACGCTAAAAAATCAGATAATTAATGATTTGTTGCATTATAGCTATTCAAAGATTAGAAATACACTTTTTATGGAGCCATACGGAGTAGCGCTTGTGCAAAAATATCACTGTCATTGAGACAGGGTACATATTCAAATTCGCATCCTCCGGCCTGCATAAACTGATGTTTGCCTTCTTCTGCCACCTCTTCCAGCGTTTCCAAACAATCCACGGCAAATCCCGGGGCTGCCACTACGATCCGGAGGCAACCTTCGGCTGGCAATTGGCTTATGCGTTCCGTAAAATAAGGACGCAGCCACTCCACATGTCCGATGCGGGACTGAAAGCAGGTTTCTACTTTATTGGGAGGCAGCCCCAAAGCCTCTGTCAGAAGTTGTGTGGTGCGGATGCAGTGGTGTCGGTAGCATTTTTCACCCAAAGTATCTGTGCAACAGTTATTGGCGGCATCGGCCGGCTGCCGATTAAACGGTCGGCACTGCGGATGAAGATGCTTGAGCGGAATGGCATGATAATTCAGAATCAACTTATCGAAAGGCTTTTTCGTAAGAATCGGACGCAGAGATTCCGCCAAGGTATGGATGTATTCGGGATGTTTGTAATAGGGAGATAATATGCGTATGCGATGGCTCATGCTCATACGGCGTGCCGTGCGTAAGAGATGCTCCACGGCGGTGCCGTAGCTGCTGGCGGCATAGTGCGGATAGAGAGGCAGCAGCACGATGGGAGTATCTGCCGGATAATCCGAACGAATACGTTGGAGCACGGTGTGCGCAGATGGTTCGCCATAGCGCATCACGCTAAAGGCCGGACATCCCGATAGCTGCGTTACCCGTTGAGCCAAAGCATCGCCGATGCGTATAAGCGGAAAAGACTCCGACTTGGCATCCCAAATTTGAGCATATTTCAGAGCCGAATGTGGCGAACGGTGTGGCACGATGATGCCATGCACCAGAAACAGACGAAGCAGATAAGGCACGCTCATCACGTGCCCATCCATTAGAAACTCGCCGAGATATTTGCGCACATCCCCCACCGCAGGCGATGCCGGCGAACCTAAGTTCATCAGCAGATATACAGCAGAGGGCGGCATTGCGGTAGAAGTGGGTGTGGTCATCCCTCGTGTATCGTTCGGGGAGAAGGATATTAGTCTTGTTTGAAGAAGTTACGACTGTTGGCTTGTGCCACCGGCATCACGACCATATCATTGATACAGAGATGAGCCGGCATGGTGAGAGCGGCAGCAATGCACTCGGCTATATCTGCACCTTGCAGGGGGGTAAACCCTTTGTACACGGCATCGGCGCGCGATTTGTCATCGTGGAAGCGTACCAAGGAAAACTCCGTTTCCACTGCTCCCGGACAAATCTGCGTCACCTTGATACCATAGGGCAGCATATCGATGCGCATGGCTTGCGACAATGCATCCACGGCATGTTTGGTGGCACAATATACGTTGCCGTTCGGATAAACTTCCTTGCCTGCGATGGAACCCAAATTGAAGATATGTCCTTTTTTACGTTTCACCATGCCCGGAGCAATGGTGCGTGTCACATACAGCAAACCTTTGATATTGGTGTCTATCATGCGCTCCCAGTCATCTGTCAGCCCTTCCTGTATCGGTTCCAGACCGGCAGCTAAACCGGCATTGTTGATCAGCACATCTACATTGCGCCATTCTTCCGGCAGATTACCCAAGTGCCTTTCCACCTCATCTTGATGGCGCACATCGAAGCAGAGAGTCAGCACTTCGGCACCCAACCCTTTTAGCAGAGAAGAGATGGCCGACAGTCGTTCGGCGCGGCGTCCGGTAATGATGAGCTTGTAGCCCATGGAGGCTAATTTTTGGGCTGTGGCTTGTCCGATTCCGGAAGTGGCTCCCGTTACCAAGGCTATAGGTTTCTTATCCATAATTACAGAGATTTTGAGGATTGATTATCACATCAAATATAATAATATTATGCCCGACGAATGTCCGTGAGTGTCGTCTTTGGGGAATGTTACTTGGAGGACGATTTGCTTTGCATTTCTTTGCGCAACTCGGTGGGCGTTTTGCCGAACGTTTTGCGGCAGTACAGGCTCAGGTGGCTGGGCGAACTGAAACACATTTTCTTGGCTATGGTGTGGAAGCTGACGTTGCTATCGCGTAGATAATGCGAAATCTCTTCGGACTTTTTCTGTTGAATCCATTGATAGGGTGTCATGGCAAAGTAATCGTGAAACTTGCGGTTAAAAGTCCTATCTGAACAACCGCATTTCTTGGCCAGTTCCTGCATGGAAGATACCTCTTTGTAATATTTGAGCACAGTGGACATAAAATGGCTTCGGCTTCCGAACGAGGGGCTGAAGAAGCGAACCATCAGCTCGCGATCGTAATACTTCTGGAGGATAAACAGCAATTCCATTTGTTTGACCATATGCACATGGGTGCAGTCGATGCGATCTTTGATATAACGTACCATGGAATGCAGCATCTGTTTCAGAGGGTCTATCATGGATATGCACATCATCTCTTGTGAGAAAGGCTGTGCCGTGGAGGCATTGACCATGGTTTGGCAGACACGCACCTGCAAATTCCAAAACAGTATCAATGCACTGCCGTTTTGTTCGGCCACCATGTGGTTTTTGGCATATTGCGGTATCAGAAAGAAATTTCCGGCTGCCACTTGTTCTCGGCAGCCATGGTCTATTTGTGCCGAAATCCTGCCATCAAGGATGAAAATCAGGCAAAAGGTATGATCTGTGTTGGCAGAGTGGGTTTCTCCTTGCTTATATTCATAATAAGAGAAACCGGTATTTTTTTGAGTGTTTATGGACGAGCAGGTTTGATGCGTTTCCAATGACAAAATCTTCATTATCGGCATAGAAAATCATTTTAAGTTGCGATTTTAAGTCTAAGTGCGGGCTGAAAAAGGTCAAAGACCTCATGAGATTGTAAATATAAACAAAAAGACAGACTAAATCCTCATTAATGCTTCCTGACTTATAATTTAATAG
>CAMFNC010000117.1 GCA_945965245.1 uncultured Porphyromonas sp.
ATTAATTTGGGAGATATTACAACTCTTGGACAAGATGAAATAGCAAAGACATTGGATACTCTATTCAAAGATGTAGAAGAATTGGCCGTTGCGGAAGAAAAGAAAAAGGTTGAATATGCCGTAACTGTTATAGTGGGATTGGAAATCGATGGGTTAAAGAGCAAAGTTAAAATTGATGTTACGGGACCTTGCTATGAACTTGCTCCAAAAGCCAAGAAAATCGTGAAAGAAATGCTAAAAGAATTATCTATGGAGTAGGGCGGAGGCAGACCGTAGGCTATTCGCCCGGATAATAAATACACGCCGGCAGTTTGTCCGAGGGGACAGACTGCCGGCGTTTTGGGAGATAGCAATGAATTTTATAACATTACACCCAGCACAAAACCGGTGTAGTCGATATTTTTGCCCGAAAAAAGAATGACGGAAGCCTTCTGATATCCCATATAAAACCATGCAAGTGGTTTTATATGGATAGACAGATCAAGATCTACGAAAGCACTGTCCGTTTGGGAGGTCTTATTGCCATAGTAGCCTATTCCAAAAGAGGATTTCATGAAGAAATATTTGGAGTCGAACATAGGCAATGTACCGGACAAATATACTTCGGCCAGTTTTTCTTGAGCAAAATCCTGCTTGAAGACTCTCGAGCAACCTATTTTACCGCCTACCGAAAGATTCGAATTAATACTACGGTCACAAGACAATAGACTGAGTGCATTCGTTCCCTCCATTCCTTTTTGAGGATAAAGAGAAGAAAACTCTATGTTTATTTTCTTTTCCGTTTGCGAAAATCACGGAAAGCATATCCAAACGAATAATAATATGGCATAAAAAATACGCATAACTTAATTGTCTATTTCATTATATTATATGCTAAAGAACTTGCAGAAACAGCTGTAATCTTATTGTGCGAATATAAATATAATATTTTATATTTTGTATTGATTTTATTCCGCGGATGATTTTTGTGAATACTCTGCCAAGTTGGCAGACAATTTGTCCGGGTTTGTCAGTTTGTCTCTTTTGGCACACAGATTGCAATACCTTATGTGTGGTGCCGCAGGTGGCACTTCGATAAATCAAACAGATTAATAAACTTATAATACTATCAAGCAATGAACATCAAACCCCTTGCAGACCGTGTGCTCATCAAGCCGGCTCCTGCAGAAGAAAAGACCGTTAGCGGTATCATCATCCCCGATTCAGCCAAAGAAAAACCCCTCCGTGGCACTGTGATGGCTGTGGGCAACGGCACTAAAGACGAAGAAATGGTGGTAAAAGAAAACGACACCGTGCTCTATGGCAAATATGCCGGTACGGAAATCGAACTGGAAGGCGAAAAATACCTCATCATGCGCCAAAGCGACATTTTGGCAATTATCTAATTCATTTATAACATCTATTTATAAATAGGAGAATAAAAACTATGGCAAAAGAAATTAAATTCGATATTGAAGCCCGCGACCTGCTGAAAAGAGGTGTGGACGAACTGGCTAACGCCGTAAAGGTAACCCTCGGTCCCAAAGGACGCAATGTGATTTTGAGCAAAAGCTATGGTGCACCGCACATCACCAAAGACGGTGTATCCGTGGCCAAGGAAATCGAGCTGGAATGCCCCTATCAAAATATGGGTGCTCAGCTGGTTAAGGAAGTGGCCTCTAAAACCAACGATGATGCCGGTGATGGCACCACCACCGCTACCATCTTGGCACAGAGCATCATCGGCGTGGGTCTGAAAAACGTGACCGCCGGTGCCAATCCCATGGACCTCAAGCGCGGTATAGACAAAGCCGTGAGCACAGTGGTGGACAGCATCAAACAACAATCACAAGCCATCGGCGACGATTTGGGCAAAATCGAACACGTGGCCAAAATTTCTGCCAATGGCGATGAAAACATTGGCAAACTGATTGCCGAAGCCATGCGCAAGGTGAAAAAAGAAGGCGTGATTACCGTGGAGGAAGCCAAAGGCACCGAAACCACCGTGGAAGTGGTGGAAGGTATGCAGTTCGACCGTGGCTATATCTCTCCTTACTTCGTGACCAACACCGAGAAGATGGAAGCTCAGATGGAGAACCCCTATATCCTGATTTACGACAAAAAAATCTCTGTGCTAAAGGATATGCTCCAAATCCTCGAACAGGTGGTACAGACCGGCAAGCCCATGCTTATCATTGCCGAAGACATCGACAGCGAAGCCTTGGCTACCCTTGTGGTGAACCGTCTGCGTGGCAGCCTTAAGATTTGCGCCGTGAAGGCTCCGGGCTTCGGCGACCGTCGTAAAGCCATGCTGGAAGACATCGCTACCCTCACGGGCGGTACGGTAATCAGCGAAGAGGTGGGCTTGAAGCTCGAAAACGCTACCATGGATATGCTGGGTACGGCCGAAAAGGTAACGGTGGATAAAGACAATACCACCATCGTAAACGGTGCCGGCGATAAGGCTGCCATCGAAGACCGTGTGGCTCAAATCAAGGCTCAGATAGCTATCACCACCAGCGATTACGACCGAGAGAAACTTCAGGAACGTTTAGCTAAATTGGCAGGCGGCGTGGCTGTGCTCTATGTGGGTGCTGCCAGCGAAGTGGAAATGAAAGAAAAGAAAGACCGAGTGGATGACGCACTGAGTGCAACACGTGCCGCTATCGAAGAAGGTACTGTGCCCGGTGGCGGTACGGCTTACATCCGCGCCATCGAAGCTCTGAACAACCTGAAGGGCGACAATGAAGACGAAACCACCGGTATCGAAATCATCAAACGCGCCATCGAAGAACCACTGCGGCAGATTGTGGCCAATGCCGGCAAGGAAGGAGCTGTGGTGGTACAGCGTGTCAAGGATGGCAAAGGCGACTTCGGTTACAACGCCCGTTTGGATAAATACGAAAATCTGTATGAATCCGGCGTTATCGACCCTGCCAAGGTGACTCGTGTGGCTCTGGAAAATGCGGCATCTATTGCCGGCATGTTCCTTACCACCGAATGCGTGGTGGCCGAAAAGAAAAACCCCGAAGCCGAAGCCGCCAAAGCGGCAGCCATGGCAGGAGCTATGGGCGGCGGCATGGGTGGCATGATGTAATCCACGGAATATTCGTCATATTCGGGAGGCACCTCAATTTCGAGGTGCCTTCCTTTTTTTATGCTTGGTATGCCTATCCCTCTACGTTGCGAAAGGATAGAGTTAATCGTTGGGCTAAAGGAAACAATGGAATAATAAATTGTTTATTTTTACTTGTCGATTCCACATTACAAAAATAGAATAGGAGGGTATTATGACTTATATCTTGATGCCGATAGTTTTCGTATTGGGGATTATCGGAATTGCATTCGAAGATAAAATTCACATCAATAAGAGTGCTGTGGCACTGGGTATGTGTGTGTTGCTGTGGGGTATGCTCATCGTGGATACCGGGCACTTTTCCTCGAATGCCGGCTACGAAGCATTTGTTGCCGCTCATCCCGATTGGGCTGCCGATGGTGCTCAACTTCGTGAAGCCTATGTCTCCGCATCGCTTACCGAGCATTTGGGTGATGTATCCGGCACATTGTTTTTTGTGCTTTGCTCCATGCTTTTGGTTAATACGGTGGATAGATTTGGAGGTTTCAAGGAATTGACTTCCCGCATCGTTACGAACGATAAACGCAGGTTGCTGTGGATCATTTCTTTCCTCTCGTTTTTCTTGTCGGCTCTATTGGATAACCTTGCCGCCTGCATTGTGGTGATAGCTATCCTACGGAAGCTGGTACCCGATGCCACAGATCGAATGAAATATGCCTGCATGAGCGTCATAGCCTGCAATGCCGGTGGTTCATGGTCGCCTATTGGCGATGTGACCACGCTGCTGCTCTGGATAAACGGTCGCATAACGGCTCCGCATCAGATTTTGCATCTCTTTGTGCCTGCATTGGTAAATATGATGGTGCCACTGATACTTTGTCATTTCGGGCTTTTCCGTAAGGGAAGTCGGTTACGTGTCCGAGCCGAAGACTTATCGGCCGGTTACCTCAAAGACGAGTTGCCTCCGCGCGCTCGCATCACCGTGTTTTGGATTGGGATGCTTTCGCTGGTCATGGTACCGGTGTATCAGATGTGGCTGGGCATACCTGCATTTCTGGGTATCATTATCGGGGTAATCATCTTGTGGATCTATACCGACCTGATGTTTTCTCGTCATAACGAGATGATTAAATTGGAGCAACGACTTCGGGTTGTGCATCTGCTGCATGATGCGGATTTGGCCACAATCTTCTACTTCTTGGGCATTTTGATGTCCGTGGATGCTCTTATCACGGGTGGTCAATTGCAAGCAGCATCCGGTTATCTGGATGGGCTGACGCATATCAGTGAAAGCCTTTTTGCCAACAACATGTTTTTGGCATGGCTTATTGGTATATCATCTTCGTTTATCGACAACGTGGCCATGGTGGCTGCCACCATGGGGATGTATCCGATAGGCTATAATGCCATGATGGGCTTGAACGGCTCCTTTTGGGCTTTTCTGACTTATAGTGCCGTTACTGGTGGCAGTCTGCTTATTATTGGTTCTGCCACGGGGGTTACGGTGATGGGACTTGAAAAAATCAGTTTTGGTTATTATTTGAAACGTTTTAGTGGTTTGGCGCTGCTGGGCTATTTTGCAGGCTCTGCCGTTTGTTTATTGCTGGTATGACCCGATAAAACGCTTTCGCCATGAATTCGGAGGTTTTTTGTATGTTTGTTAGAGATAGTTCGCCTCTGAATAGAAAAAGAGTTAATGAAAAAATAATCCGGTCATGAGCATGAAAACGATAAAAAACTTAAATGGATGGTATGTCTGCCTGCTGATGGGTGTGATGGCTGTTTCATGCACTCGGCAGAGCAATGAGACGCAAGCCACCGGAATATTCGAAAGTACCGAAGTAACCGTTTCCGCCGAGTTGCCCGGCAGATTGGTCAGTATGAGGGCGGAGGAGGGCAGCCTGCTTCAAGCCGGTGAGGAATTTGCGTTGATCGATACCATGTCACTACATCTTGCCAAAGAGCAAATTTTATCTTCTCAAAACACCCTGCTATTGCGCCAAAATGATGTGTCCACACAGATAGCCGCTTTGCAGGGGCAGTTGGAAATGCAGGAGCGTGAGCGCGGACGCTTCGATATGTTGGTAAACGCCGGAGCGGCACCACGCAAGACGCTGGAAGACATCGAGTCGCAAATCGGCATCCTGAAAAGTCAGATAGCGGCTCATCGGCAGACACTCAGCCGAACCAATGTGGGCATATCGGGTGAGGTGGTTACGCTATCCAAAAAGGTGGAGCAGCTCAATTACGATATAGCTCGCAGTGTGATGCGTGCACCCATATCGGGCGAGGTGTTGGTGCGCTATGCCGAGCAGGGCGAGTATGCCGCTCCCGGTAAGCCGGTTATTAAGATGGCCGATACGCGCACTTTATTTCTGAGAGCATACATTACGGCCAATCAATTTGCCGCCATCAAGACCGGACAGTATGTGCAGGTGGTGGTGGATGGTGATGGCTCCGGCGAAAAGATTTATCCCGGTCGCATCTCATGGATAGCATCCAAAGCTGAGTTTACTCCCAAAACGATACAGACTCAAGATGAGCGGCAGAACCTCGTTTATGCCATCAAGATAATGGTACAGAACGATGGTTATCTGAAAATTGGGATGTATGGCGAAGTGAAATTTTGATACCGGGGTATGGGCATTCCTCCCAATAACCATCATGATAAGGGCATACGAACTCTGCAAAACCTACCGTGGCGGTAAAACCACGGCACTGGATCATCTGAGCTTGGAGGTGCATGAGGGCGAACTCTTTGGGCTGATAGGTCCCGATGGTGCCGGTAAAACCACATTGATTAAAATACTGACTTCGCTATTGGTGGCTGATGGCGGTACCGCAGAAGTCATGGGCTTGGATGTGCGTCGCGATTTCCTGCGCATCCGCAGCATAGCCGGTTATATGCCTGCCACTTTTTCGCTCTACACCGACCTCACGGTGCAGGAAAATCTGAAATTCTTTGCTTCGCTTTTCAATACCGGGGTGGAAGATAACTACGAGTTGATACGTGATCTCTATGAACATATAGCCCCATTTGCCAACCGCCGTGCCGGCAAACTTTCGGGAGGGATGAAGCAAAAACTGGCACTCTGCTGTGCTCTCATTCATCGTCCGCGAGTGCTTTTTCTGGATGAACCTTCCACCGGAGTGGATCCTGTGTCGCGCCGTGACCTCTGGAATATGTTGGCACGACTGAAAAAAGATGGTATGACCATCTTGGTATCTACGCCCTATATGGACGAAGCCACCGAATGCGATCGGGTGGCACTAATGTGCATGGGGCGGATAGCAGACCAAGGTACACCCCGTTCTTTGGTGCGCTCATTTTCCGGCAAGCTCTATGCCGCAGAATGTGCCGATAATTACAGCCTATTGATGCTTCTGCGCCACCAACCGGAGGTGCGCACTTGTTTTGCCTTCGGTCACAGCCTGCACCTTACCCTGCATCACGATGATGCTGCCGCTGGCCTCTTTACTCGCATAACTCATACTGTTCCGGATTTGCTTTATCGGCAGATTGACCCCAATATCGAAGATTATTATATGCAGCTATGAATGACGATTCAACGGTCATTTGCACCCAAGAGTTAACCAAGCGGTTTGGCACGTTTACGGCAGTGGACCGAATTAGTTTTTCGGTTCGCCGAGGCGAAGTCTTTGGGTTTCTCGGAGCCAATGGTGCCGGTAAAACCACCGCTATGCGCATGCTGTCCGGTTTGAGTTATCCCACCTCTGGCAGTGGTACTGTGATGGGCTTTGACATTGCCACCGAGCAGGAAAAAATCAAGCGCAATATCGGCTATATGAGTCAGCGTTTCTCACTCTTTTCTGATCTTACTATACAGGAAAATATCACACTTTTCGGTGGTATTTATGGCATGAGTCGCCAAGCCATCAGGGGTAAGTCCGATGAATTGCTTACCCGCTTGGAGCTGAAAGACCGACGCAATGCCTTGGTGCGTTCTTTGCCTCTGGGATGGAAACAGAAGTTGGCCTTTTCGATCAGTATCTTTCATGAACCTCGATTGGTCTTTCTAGACGAACCCACCGGCGGAGTGGACCCCGTGACGCGCCGTCGCTTTTGGGAGATGATATACGAAGCCTCGGCACGCGGTGTAACTGTGTTTGTAACCACGCATTATATGGACGAAGCCGAATACTGTCACCGTGTATCGGTGATGGTGGACGGACGGATAGCCGCTTTGGATACACCACGAGCCTTGAAGCGACAATTCGGCGCTGAGGATATGAATCAAGTATTTTACGCTTTGGCACGAACCGCCAAGCGAACCGAATAACCTGCCTGCTGCCGATGAAAAAGTTCCTCTCCTTCGTGCTCAAAGAGTGTCGTCACATTCTGCGCGACCACCGCACCATGCTTATTCTCTTCGGCATCCCCATCATTCAAATCACTGTATTTGGCTTTGCGCTGACCACCGAGGTGCATCATGTGCGCCTGGGGGTGATGAATATGCAGCCTTATCCGGAGAGTGAACAATTGATAGCACAGTTCGATGCTACCATCTTTGAGGTGAGTTGCCGAGTAAACTCTATGCAGGAGGTGGAACGGCTGTTCGGTACCAATGAACTCGATGCCGTGCTGATATTCCCATCTCAATATGCCCGCAGTAAGATGCGGGGTAGGGTGCAGATACAGTTACTTATTGATGGCAGCGATCCCAATACCGCCCGCACCATAGCCCTCTATGCTCGCACCATAGCTGCCGAAGAACAAGCCTTGGGCATCGAAACACGCTTTTTATACAATCCGCAATCTCGCAGTGCATTCAACTTCGTTCCCGGCATCATGGGGCTGGTGCTCATGCTCATCTGTGCCATGATGACCGCTATCAGCATTGTGCGAGAAAAGGAGACTGGTAGCATGGATGTGCTGCTCATCTCGCCCACGCCGCCCATTCAGATTATCATGGCCAAGATTGTGCCGTACTTCTTGCTGTCTTGTCTGAATATCTTTATCATCCTCATGCTTTCATACTTCCTATTGGCGGTACCCATACGCGGTTCGTTGGGGTTGATATTACTCCTTTCCATGCTATACGTAACAGTGGCACTGATGCTGGGCTTGCTAATTTCCAATATTGCCCAAACGCAGGTTATCGCTCTCTTGGCATCCGGCATGCTGCTCATGATGCCCACCATGCTACTCAGCGGTATGATTTATCCCATAGAATCCATGCCCGTGATGCTGCGTGGCATATCGTATGGCATTCCTGCGCGGTGGTACATAGCCGCTGTGCGCAAGTTGATGATAGAGGGGGTGGCACCCGGCCATGTGTGGCAGGAGTTTGCTGCCTTGGGTGTCATGGCGTTATTGCTCACCCTGGTCAGTCTGAAAACCTTTAAGTTACGAACCCGATAAAACATGCACACCCTCCATTATCTCCTCCTCAAAGAACTCTGGCAGATGCGCCGCAATCCGTTTGTGCTGCGCCTTGCGCTGCTGATGCCCGTGCTCTATGTTCTGGTCTTTCCTTTGGTTACCGACATGGACATTCGGCACATCAACCTGGTGGTGGTCAATCAAGATTATTCCTCCCTATCCACCCGTTTGGTGGGTGAGGTGGCGGCATCGCCTTATTTCAATCTCAAAGCCACAGCCACCTCTTATCGGCAAGCCGTAGATTTGGTGGAAGATGGCACTGCCGATGTTATTCTGGAGATAGGTCGTGATTTTGAGCAGCAGGTACTGCAGCCTATGGAGGGAGAACGCAAGGTACATTTATCTGCCAACGCCGTCAATGGCAGCAAGGGGCTGATGGGTATCTCATATCTTTCGGAGGTGGTGGGTACATTTGTGCAAAACGAGTATCTCCGCTCCGGAATCGAACCGCCGGCTCCTGCCGTGCAGATCGTGCCGCTTTACCGATACAACCGGCTACTGGACTATAAGAAATATATGATACCTGCTGTTATCATCATGCTTTTGGTCATGCTTACCGCCTTCCTGCCTGCCATGAATATTGTGCAGGAAAAAGAGACAGGCTCCATCGAGCAAATCAACGTGACCCCCATATCCGGTCGCTTGTATATCTTGGCCAAAGTTATCCCCTATTGGATGATGAGCGTGGTGGTCACGGCCATCAGTCTGCTTAGTTCATGGCTTTTTTTCGGCATTGTGCCGGCAGGCAGTATTGTCGGCATCTATGGTTTGGTCTTTATCTCCACATTTATCTTTTCCAACTTAGGGCTCATCGTATCCAATATCTGCGGCACCATTCGGCAGGCCATGTTCGTGATGATGTTTTTCGTTATTTTCTTTTTCCTGCTCAGTGGTATTTTCACCCCCGTTTTCTCTATGCCCATGTGGGCGCAGTACCTCACTTATATCAATCCCACCCGCTTTTTGATGGATGCCATGCGCGCCATTTTCATCAAAGGCAGCTCACTGCTCTTTCTGCGAAAAGAAGTGCTTATCCTCCTTGGTTTCGGCTTGGCTTTCAGTCTGATAGCTACATTTACCTACCGCAAAACGCACTAACTCCTCTGCACAAATCCACCACATTTGATGTAAGGTTTGTGGCGTGCCGAAAACTTTGCACACAAATTGATTTCATTTTATGCATAAAATGCGCGCAAAATATGCATAAATTAATTTCATTTTATGCATAAAATTTCAGCACTCTCCGAAGCCGCATAAAACCAAGTCTTCTGAAACGGTTGTATTGTTAATCTGCATTTTGTTAACTTTGTCTATACAATAACATATTATCCGTTCCAAATATGATTGGGAAGAAATTGCTCTATGTTTATCTCATATTACTCGGTCTTTTGTGTGGATGCAGCGGCAAAAAAGAAAAAGCCGCCGCCGAAGAACTGCTGCCCGAATTGCGCAAAATAGAGAAACTGACTCTGGCGGAAGCCAAGGTGCAGAAAGTGGTCATCCTCAAAGACCCCGAAATCCACTTCCGGGAGGTTCATTCGTTTAGCGGAGCTGTCCGGTGGGCAGAAGAGAAACTCAAACCGGGGGTACGCACGGCGGTCTTTTCGTTCGATTCGTCACTATCGGCCTATATCGACCTGCAAAAGCTGAAGCCCGAAGATGTGGAGCAGGATGAGCGGCACAAGCACTGCACGCTGCACCTGCCTGCCATCGAATTGGAATTGCTGGGGCGTGATTTCACCATGGAGAGTCGCTACCAGCGCGTTACGGCATACCGCAGTCCCATTACTCCCGAAGAGCGTGCCAAACTGAAAAACAGAGCCTATGCTCGGCTGCAAAAAGAGGTGATGGAAAACTCTGCCATGCGCAACCGGATTACCGAACAGGCCGAACAGAAAGCCATTGCTTGGTTCACACAGCTGCTCGCCCTCAAGGGATGGACGGCCTCCGTATCGTTTGTTCAACCCGAAGCCCAAACCACCGAACCCTCTCAAACTGAAAAGCCATGAAATTGAAGATATTCCCATTTACGGTGAACAAACGAACCGTACTCTACGGCATTATCGCTCCGGTCATACTACTTTTGGTGATTTGGGTATGGGGGCGAAGCTGCCGGCACAAAGCTCAACCGCTGGACGATGGATACAGCGACCTGCCGGCACAAATCAGCCAAATCCAAGAGATGGTGCGCCTCTCCTCACTGGAAACGGATTATGAGATGGTCATCACCGACACAATCAATGGCAAGGTGCTTTGCACCGTGGTCAATATCCACGGAGTTATAGCATTTGACCTTGAACAGATGCCCACCGCCATGCGAGGCGATACGCTCTATGTGCAGCTACCTCCCGAAACCATTGTCAGCTACGAACGCGGCTATCGCATCATAGACTCGTATAGCCAACGTGGATGGCCGAGCGGCAAACAGCCACTGATGAACACCGAAGAAAACGTGATCAAACAACGCATAGCTGGACGATTCGAAAATGAAATGTATGAACGGGGATACGTGGAGCAGGCACGCGCTCAAGCGGTGAACTCGCTAACGCAACTTCTGGGCAGCATGAATGCTCATGTGGTGGTGATAGACCGATACCCGATGGGCACCCGGGGAAAGACTCTGCCCGATGATTTGCTTCAGCCCTCCGACACCACCCGACTATCCGTGCCATCACCCCAATAATCTTCTTCCGCCCCCGAAAAACACTTTTTTTGTGCTATTTTATACAATAT
>CAMFNC010000118.1 GCA_945965245.1 uncultured Porphyromonas sp.
ACTATTTCGATGAGGCACTGCTGGGCAAATATATGGGACATTTCCCCGGTCGTCTGGGCATAACCTGGCCGGATTTTATGGATCTTGGTCGCGAAAATCCCGGTTCGAACGAAAAATTCTCCATGAGCGTTTTCGCACTCAATACCTGTCAGGAAGCCAATGGGGTGAGCCAATTGCACGGTCGGGTGTCGCAGGAGATGTTTGCCCCGGTATGGAAAGGTTTTTTCCCCGAAGAAATTCATGTGGGCTATGTGACCAACGGGGTGCATCTGCCCACATGGGCTACGGCACGCTGGCAAGAATTTTACCGAAACAAACTGGGTGTTGATTATCTAGAACATCAGACCGAAGAGTCGCTCTGGAAGCGTCTGCAGCAGGTGCCTTCGGAAGACATCTGGGCTCTGCGCCAAGCACAGAAGCGAGAACTCATAGCCTATATCAAAGAACGCTATACGGAGCAATGGGTCAAAAACAGCTCACACCCTGCCGAGACTCTGGCCATACTGGAGGGACTGAATCCCAATGCCTTGTGGGTGGGCTTCGGACGTCGCTTTGCCACCTATAAGCGTGCACACCTGCTCTTTACGGATATTGAGCGGCTCAAAGCCATTGCCAACGACCCGCAGCGTCCTGTCATCTTTGTTTTCTCCGGTAAGGCTCACCCTGCCGATGGTGGCGGACAGGGGCTGATTAAGTTGATATTGGGATACAGCCGCATGCCGGAGTTTGCCGGTAAAATCCTTTTCTTGGAAAATTACGACATCCGATTGGCACAGAAGCTGATACCCGGTGTGGATGTATGGATGAATACACCTACCCGTCCGCTGGAGGCTTCGGGTACATCGGGTCAGAAGGCCGAGATGAACGGAGTCTTGAACCTTTCGGTTTTGGACGGCTGGTGGTACGAAGGCTATTGCGAAAAAGCCGGTTGGGCACTTACCGACAAGCGTACGTTTACCAATCAGGAGTATCAGGACAAGTTGGATGCCGCCACGATATACGACCTCTTCGAGCGTGAAATCATTCCGCTGTATTTCCAACGTGAGCGTGGACGTGAGTTCTCGGAAGAGTGGGTGCAGTATATCAAAAACTCGCTGCATCGGATAGCTCCGCACTTTACCATGCGCCGCATGCTCGATGATTACTATCGGAAGTTCTATACGCCTCTGGCACAGCGTTATGCACGCCTGCATGAACAAGATGCCGCTGCCACTTGCGAATTGGTGGCTTGGAAGCGTCATGTGGCGGAAAATTGGGAGAGTATGCATGCTGTGGCACTGGAAAACCGGGAGGAAGCCAACGGTATGCGCTTAATCAGATTAACGCTGGACCGTGGCACACTGAACACCCGGCTGGATGTGCAGTTGGTCATAGCCAAAAAGGTGGCGGACAATCAGCCGGAACTTCAGGCAATCAAAGATTTTACACTCATCTCCACCGATCCCGATGCTCGGCTGCAAGTGTATGAGCTGTCTTATCGCCTGCCCTCACCGGGTTATCACAAAGAGGCCATCCGTGTGCTGCCGCATCATGACCTGCTGCCGCATCGCATGGACTTTGCATACATTAATTATCTATAATATCATGAGCGGGCATGAGTGTTCATAGACACTCTGCTCACTCGTTTCTAATTCAATCTATTGCATGAAACCTAAAAAACTGATTGTGGAATTGCTGGACTATGTGGAGCTGTTCGAAAAAAGCGTGCAGCACCCCGACGAATTGGAAATCGACAGCTTTATCACGTTTGTAAACAGTATGCGTGCCAAGCGTTCGCCGGAACTGAATGTCAAGGAAAAATTCGAACGTGATCTGTCTGATGCCGGTATAGCCAAAGACCTCTCCATGCTGCATCGCTATTCGCGGATTTACATCAAGAAAGCATTGGCAAGTTCAAAGCATCTCCAGACCGAAGACGAATACACGTTTCTGGTTTCGCTATTGGCAGAAAATGGCCTGAGCAAAACGGAGTTGAATAACCGAAACTGTACCGAAAAAACGTCCGGCTCAGAAGTTATCCGCCGACTCAAAAATCACGGATTGGTGGAAGAGCAACCCGACCCGAACGATAAGCGCAGTGTGCGCGTGCTGATTACTCCCGCCGGTCGTGCCGAGCTGCAAGCTATTTTTCCCATGATTAGGCTGAGTGCCAATACGCTTTCTGCTCCGCTACTGCCGGAACAAAAAGAAGTATTGCGCCACATCTTGCGCAATATGTGTTCGGCTCATAGTTTGCTATTCACGCATCGCAATGAGATGACGCTCGAAGAAATGTTTGACTATCTCTACGGCTGTCGTCCAGAACCGGATTAGTCCTCGCTCCGGAGTCCCGGTTGTAACGAAAGGCTGTTTCATACGTCATTATATATAGGTATAACTTTAGTAAAAAAACCAAACAATGAACAGAAAAACAATTTTATTTTGGATGGTGCTTATGCTATCTGTGGTGATGTATGGACAGACGCAAACTACGGCAGTTGAAACCTTTTTGCAGGCTTTCCAAGAAAAGTCAGATAACTATCAGGCTCATGTGCGCAAAAAAGATTATCGGGAGGCTTTGACTTCTTTGGATCGGATGCTCAAAATGCTTGAAGAGGTCAAACTATCTTCGGAAGACCTACAGCGATATGGAAATCTGGTGGAGAGGATGAAGGCAAATACACATTATAATAT